>DATNLV010000756.1:0-3344 GCA_035602665.1 Bryobacteraceae bacterium
TCCACGTTCGCGATCAGCGCCGCGTGCGTGATCAGCCCCATCTTCGGCTCGCCAGTGGCGCCGGAGGTGAGGTACAGGATGGCACCATCTTCGGGAGCGACTTCCGCGATGATTCGCGAGAACAGTTCCGGATCGCTCTCCATGGCCGCGCGGCCCTGGGCGCGCAGGTCATCCAAAGTCATGACGCCCGTGGACGTCCCTTTCAGTAGGATCGCCGGCAGGTTGTGCGGGAATTGCGGATCTGCTCTCAGCGCTCTGAGCAGCGACGGGGTCTCGACGAACAGCGCTTGCGCGTCGCACGCCCGCAGCTCACGCGCCAGTTCGGGAACCGGGTAGCTGGTGTAGAGTGCCGCGGCGATAGACCCGTTGGCCATGATGCCAAGGTCGGCCAGGCAGAACTCCGCCCGCGCCTCCGAGGCCAGCCCCACGATTGCGCCCTTGCCAATGCCCATGCCGCGCAGCGCCACCGCGATTTCGCGGGCCGCGGCGGCAAACTCGTTCCAGGAATAGGCGCGATGAGGCGCCCCCGGAACCGGCTGGTGGAGCGCCGGGAGATCGCCGCCACGCGCGGCGGCCTCCTCGAGGACCGAATACATCGTACGTGAGATCATCCGCAGCCAACTAGAGTACCATTTCCTGTAGCAGACAAGGACAACTTAACGTGAGCTTCGAACGGGAAATTGAGGTCGCTCGTACCGCAGCCCTGCGGGCGGGCCAACTGGCACTACAGTACCAGTCCCATGGGGTTACGCCGGAAACCAAGGCGGACCTGTCGCCGGTCAGCATCGCCGACCGCGAGTCCGAGCGGGTGATTTCGAGCCTCTTATCCGAAGCCTTCCCCGAGGATGGACTGCTAGGGGAGGAGGGCAGCCGAAAGGTCCCGGCTTCGGGAAGGCGTTGGATCATCGACCCCATCGACGGCACGCGCGACTTCCTGCGCGGACTGCCGGGCTGGGCGGTCTTGATCGCACTCGAAACCGAAAACGGCGTGGATGCAGGCGTGTGCCATTTCCCAGCCCTCAACCTGACCTACCATGCGGCGCGCGGGGCCGGCGCATGGCGCGACGATGCCCGCCTTCGCGTTTCGCAGATCGACGATCCCGCACAGGCGGTTCTGCTCGTTTCCGAACTGAATGAGATGTCCGGCTTCGCATTCGCGCCGCGCCTTCTCGAATGGACGAAAAGGTTTTGGCTGGTGCACAGCTATTCTTCCTGCCAGGACGGGGTGTGCGTGGCTGAGGGCCGGGCCGAGGTATCCATCCAGGCGAGCGGCAAGGCCTGGGACTTCGCGGCGCCGAGAATCGTCGCGGAGGAGGCCGGGGCGGTGTTTTTTAACTTCGACGGGCGCGCGACGATCTACGACGGCAACGGCGTCATCGTGGTTCCGCCGCTGGCGGCCGGGGTGCGGGAACTGCTCGGTCTGTGAGCGAAGCGCGCCCGCTCCGTTTCCGCCCCGCTCCGGCTATAATCGGAGTTTCGAGTCAATGAAGCCCGCCACGCTCCAGATCGCACAGGAACAGCCCCGGCCAGGCGTGGCCGTCGTCGCGCTCACCGGGAAGGTCATGCTCGGCGCGAACCCCGGCGCGATCGAAGAACTCATCGTCACGCTGCTCTCCGAGGGCATTCACAAAATCGTGGTCGACCTCGAAGGGGTCACGCATATCGACAGCACCGGCATCGGAGTTCTGATTGCCAGCCTCGGAAAGGTGACGCAGGCGCGCGGCGCGCTGGCCATGGCGGGCGCGAGCGGGGTGGTGCGGGAAGGCTTTCGCGTCACGCGCCTGGATCGGGTTTTCCGGTTCTATGCCGACCGTGCCGCCGCGCTCGCCGCACTGTAGGACCTGACGGACAAGTCCGCTCCGCCCCCACCACCGAACCGCGACCGTCAGGGAGCGGACACAGAGCGCTAAGCCACCGTCGTCAGATTCGAATCAGCTCCAGGCGTCTCAAGCACCTTGGACCCACGATGCTCGATACTTCAGCGCGATGGATTCTATCGCCAAGCGCAATGGCCTTGGCGTTCTCCCGGATCTGCGCGTCCGGCGCAAGCGGGATCCTCTCGGTGGTGCGCGCGAGCATGTTTGCGTTGAACTGCTCTACCGGCCCAAGAAGGCAGGCGCGGTCGCAGGTTGCACCGGATGCTGCGCGCTGGTCGACACCAACAACACCGTTGCCGCGAACGCCAGGCTGTAGATTCTCAGCGCAACAGTCCCGGTCATAAACCTTCCTCGCGCTAAGTCATCAGGACGATAAGCGCCACCGGAATTACCGTGCCGAGAATCAGCAGGCCCCAGACCAGCGCCCGGCTTCGGTTGTATTGGAACGCCATAAGAATGCCGAGCAGCGTCGAGAAGATCAACCCGACAGCCATCGCCAGAAAGAACCATTTCAGAGCAAGCGTGAACTTGTTCGCTCCCCGTTCCCCGCTCCGGCGGCCAGCTTCTGGTCGCGGAGGCCGGCGCGCTTCATCGGATTCTGGCGGTCTCTTCTGTTCTCCGGCAACACCCTGCGCCGGTCCGCGTCTTTCGGCCACCTTCTGATTCTTGTGAAGAGACCCCAGCCTTTGGATCCACGCCGGCGGCTGATACGCTTCGCCGCGATGCCCTTCGTGCAGACCGAACAGTTGGAGTGATCCGGTAAAAGCGAAGAAGAGGATCGAGGGAGCAAAGAACGTCCCAAGGTAGAGATGCCACTGTCGAGCCAGTTTCAGCCAGGCCACGCTGTTGGATGCTCCTTGCATCTTGCCCCTCCGGTCAGTAAGTGAACTCTCCGTCACGCCTTGAACGCGGAGCGCGCGAAGTCTTCGAAACTGGTTGGCTTTCTTCCCGTGATGGTCTCGAAGTCGCCGGAAACCCCCGCCGCAAATCCCGCACGCACGACCCAGGGCCAAAGACGGGCCAGCGTTCTGGGTTTTCTGCGATGGCCTCAATCGCGTTCTCGATCTCGCGGAGGAACTCCGCGGCTGCTTTCGTACTCCGTTGCTGATACCAGGCGATCGCCGCTTCGGCTTCGGCAGCCTCCGGATGGAACCCGACTGCTTTAAGGGCCATCTGCCAAGCCGGACTTTAAACGCAAACGCACCCCGGCCCAAGGTATGGGTAACGTGGCGCCGGAGTCGATTTCCTGGACGCGAGAAGCGATCTCGCTTTGCCACACCGCTTCGGCCGCCTCATCGACCTTGAGGTCCAGACTGTCGAGCAGAGAGTCCGCCACCGCAGCCCGAGCTTCTGGTGGCAGCGCCAGGGTATCTTTGAGGACGTCGTTGATCCCTCGCTCCATGCCTCGATTGTAATCCCTCCGGCGACAGTCTCTCTGCGCCTGCGGGAAAGTAGTTCACGCCGGAC
>DATNLV010000757.1:0-11061 GCA_035602665.1 Bryobacteraceae bacterium
CGCAGCGCGCCGCCCCTTCCGGTCGATTCCTCGGCCCTCGAAACCGTCCCGAAGTGCCGCGCCTGGGCCGCCCGCCTGGGCAAGGACGCCGCGTATCAGGCGCCCGCGCCGCCTCTCTGGACCCGCCGGCTCGACGCCGTCTTTCTGCATCCCGTCTGGGGCCCGCTGATCTTCGTCGCGGTCGTGGTTACCGTCTTTCAAGCCATCTTTTCCTGGGCGCGCCCGCTGATGGATGGCGTGCAGACCTTTATCACCTGGACCGGCAACCTGGTGGGCGCCGCGCTGCCTGCTTCGCCGTTGCGATCGCTGTTGATCGAGGGCGTCTGGAGCGGCGTGGGTTCCGTGCTGGTCTTCCTGCCCCAGATCCTGGTGCTGTTCCTGTTCATCGGAATCCTCGAGGATTCGGGTTACCTGGCGCGCGCCGCACTCATCGCCGACCGCACCATGGCACGGGTCGGATTGCAGGGGAAGTCATTTATCCCGCTGCTCTCGGCTTATGCCTGCGCGGTGCCGGCGATCCTGGCCACGCGCACCATCGAGAACAAGCGCGACCGCATCGCCACCATTCTGGTGGCGCCGCTGATGACGTGTTCGGCGCGCCTGCCCGTGTACGCGCTCATCATCGCCGCGTTTCTGCCGGAGCGGCCGGTGCTCGGACCGCTGCTCGGCACCCGCGCCACCGCTATGCTCGGCCTCTACGTGCTCGGGTTCGCGGCGGCCTTCGTCACCGCGCGCGTGCTCAAATCGTCCATCCTCAAGAGCGAGCGGGCGTCCTTCATGATGGAGATGCCGCCCTACCGCCGCCCCACGTTCCAGTCCCTCGGCCTGCGGCTGCTGGACCGTTCCAAGATCTTCCTGCGCCGCGCCGGCACCGTGATTCTGGCGGTCGCCATTGTGCTCTGGATCTTCGCGCACCTGCCCCTGGTTCACGGCAAGCTGCCCGCGGTGGAGCACAGCATCGCCGGACAGGTGGGGCACGCGATCGAGCCGGTGATCCGGCCGCTGGGATTCAACTGGAGAATCGGCGTCGGCCTGCTCACGTCGCTGGCGGCGCGCGAGGTCATTGTCGGCACGCTGGGCACGCTCTACGGCATGGAGCCCGACGCGAGGTCCCAGGGCCTGCAGCAGGCCTTGCGGCACGATCTCAACCCCGCGGGCGCCGTCGCCCTGCTGGTCTTTTTCGCCTTTGCCATGCAGTGCATGTCCACCATCGCCGTGGTGCGCCGCGAGACCGGCGGCTGGAAGTGGCCGCTGATCCAGTTCACCTACATGACCTTCCTGGCGTACGGCGGGGCCTTCCTGGCCAACCGCATCGTCACGGCGTTGATGTAGTTGTTGTGGGGCGGCTCTCCAGAGCTGTGCCGGACGTCCGCGTCCGGCTGCCGTTGTTTGAAAGATTTCCACGGAGGCGGGTCTGGAGACCCGCTGCAGGACTGGAGTCCTGCCCCACGCGCCGCTTCGCCAAGAGGGATATACTGTTTACAACACCAGCTTGTACTGATACAATCAATATATTGTACTGTTGATAACAGTATAACCCTATGCTGTTTGCGACTCCAAAACTCGACGAACGGGAGCTTGAGGTCATCGCTCAGATCGAAGACTTGAAGCAAACGCTGAGGTACGCGGTCCAGACCCCCAAGCGGTGGCCCGGCCTGCTGCGTCGGGCACTCTTCGCCCGCGCCATCAGGGCATCGAATTCGATTGAAGGGTTCAACGTCACGGTCGAAGACGCCATCGCCGCGGTCGAGGGCGACGAGCCCGCCGAAGCGGCCACCACCGACTGGCTGGCCGTGCGCGGGTACCGCTCTGCGATGACCTACGTGCTGCAACTTGCCGAGGATCCACATTTCAGGCACTCCACCGACCTCATACGCAGCCTGCACTTCATGATGCTCGAGTACGATCTGAGCAAGCATCCGGGCCGCTGGAGGCCAGGCCCGATCCAGGTAGTTGATGAGACGAAGAAGGAAGTTGTGTACAAAGCGCCCGACGCGGAACTCGTGGCCGGCCTGATGGAGGAGTTGGCGATCTCTCTGAACCAGCCGGAACCGACCGCCAGCGTGGTGCGCGCCGCCATGGGTCATCTCAATTTCGTGATGATTCACCCTTTCTCGGACGGGAACGGAAGAATGGCGCGTTGCCTCCAGTCTCTCGTTTTGGCACGCGCCGGCACTCTGGCGCCAGAGTTCTCGAGCATCGAGGAATACCTCGGCCGGAACACTCGCGAATACTACGACGTGCTGATGACGGTCGGCGCCGGGAGTTGGAGCCCGCGTCGTGACGCCCGTCCCTGGGTGCGTTTCTGTCTGACCGCGCATTTCCGCCAGGCGACGACCATCCTGCGCAGGACCAGAGAAATGCAGCAAACGTGGGATGCGCTCGAAGTGGAGGTGAAGCGGTTGAAGTTGCCGGAACGGACGCTGCTCGCGCTTGCGGACGCGGCCTCCGGTCTGCGAGTTCGGAATGCGGCCTATCGAGCCGTCGCCGACGTCTCCGATCAAGTGGCGACCAAGGATTTGAAGCTGCTGGTAGATCGCGGGTTGCTCATCCCCAGCGGTGACAAGAAGGGGCGCTCGTACTTCGCTTCCGACTTTGTGCGGGAAATCCGCTCGCGCTTCCGGGGACCCAAGCAGGTCGCGGATCCGTTCGCGCGCCGGCCAGGACGGCGAAGCTGAGCCGGCCTGAGCCACGCCCCCTGAGCCACGCCCCCATCGAGCCATCGCACGGACAAGTTACACTAAAGGCAGACCACCCCAAACCCCTATGCGAAACGTCGTCATCGTTGGCGCGGGCTGCGCCGGAAATACCGCGGCCGTCTACGCGGCGCGCGCGGACCTGAAACCGCTTGTCGTCACCGGGCACCATCCCGGCGGACAGCTGTCGATGACCACGCTGGTCGAGAACTTCCCCGGTTTCCCCGAGGGCATCGACGGCCCTGTACTGGTCGAAAACATACGCCAGCAGGCGGAGCACTTCGGGGCCGAGTACGTGCACGGCACGGTCGTCGAAACCAACCTGTCCCAGCGCCCCTTCCGCATCAACGTTGACGGCGAATGGGTCGAATCCAGCACCGTGATCATCGCCTCCGGCGCCTCGGCCCGCTGGCTGGGCGTCGAGGGTGAGAAGGAACTGGTGGGCCACGGCGTCAGCACCTGCGCCACCTGTGACGGCTTCTTCTTCCGAGGGAAAAAGATCATGGTGGTCGGCGGCGGCGATTCCGCGATGGAGGAGGCCAACTTCCTCACGCGCTTCGGCTCGGAGGTCTTGCTGGTCCACCGCCGCGACCAGTTCCGCGCCTCCAAAATCATGCTCGACCGCGCCCGCGCCAACCCCAAAATCAAGTGGCAGCCGCGCACCGTGGTCGATCAGATCGAAGACGTGGCCGCGGGCAAGGTCACCGGCGCTCTCATGCGCGACGTGAAAACCGGAAGACAGTGGCGCGAGCCCGTGGACGGCTTCTTCGTCGCCATCGGCCACGATCCCAACACCGTGCCGTTCCGCGGCCAGGTCGAGCTCGACGCCGAAGGCTACATCGTTTCCCACGGCGGCGCTCGCACCAACATCCCCGGCGTATTCCATGCCGGCGACGTTCAGGACCGCAATTATCGCCAGGCCATCACGGCCGCCGCCGCCGGATGTATGGCCGCCATCGAAGCCGAACGCTTCCTCGAATCTTAGGCGTCTAACGGTGGTCCCGAAGAGTCACAGCGAGCGGTAAGAGACTGCAAAAACAGGCCCCTTCCGTGCTATTCTCGGGTGAAACAAGCGCGGGCAGGCTCCGGGCAGACGGAGCGGGCCGGTGGCCAGGTGGGGCTGGCCGTGCGAGGGAGGACGGCATTCGATGGCGGTTCCCGACAAGCTGAATGGTCGTTACGAGATCAAGGAAGTCCTTGGCCAGGGCGGCATGGGTTTGGTGTTCCGCGCCTGGGACGCAACGGTCAAGCGCGACGTCGCGGTGAAGACCTTGCGCGACGCGCCAACACGCGCGGCGCTGCAAATGTTTCAGAAGGAATGCGGCGTTCTGGCGGCCATGAGCCACCCCAACATCGTCGAAATCTTCGACGTCGGGGAGTTCGAAGACGACGGAACCAGCAAGCCCTACTTCGTCATGCCCCTGCTGCCGGGCTCCACCCTGGACAAGCTGATCAAGGTGGCCAGCCACCGCCTCACGGTAGAGCGCGTGGTAGACATGATGTGCCAGGCCTGCCGCGGATTGCAGGCGGCCCACGAGCGCGGCCTGATCCACCGCGACATCAAGCCCAGCAACATCTTCGTCCTCGACGACGACTCGGTGAAGGTCATCGATTTCGGCGTCGCGCACATGGCCGAGACCGGCCAGTCTGTGGGCATCAAGGGAACCCTGCTCTACATGGCGCCCGAGCAGCTTCAGATGAAGCCGGCCACGCCTGCCTCGGACGTCTACTCGCTGGGAGTGGTTTGCTACGAGACGCTGACCCGGCGCCGCCCGTTTGAAGGCGGAGGGGAAGCGGCCATCGCCAACGCCATCCTGCGCGTGGTGCCTCCGCCGGTGTCCGATTTGAACCCGGCGGTGAGCCAGACGCTCAGCCGCGTGATCCACAAGGCGCTGGCCAAGCAGCCCTGGAACCGCTACGCCGGCGCGCGCGAGTTCGCCGACACGCTGCAAAAAGGACTGCGCAACGAGAAGATCGAGTTCTTCAATCCGGAGCTGCTGCGTCCCCGCATCGCGCGGGCGACCGCGGCGTTCGAACAAGGCGACTTGCAGTTCGCGACCGAAATCATCAACGAGCTCGAATCGGAAGGCCATATCGATCCGGCCATCGTCCCGCTCAAGCGGCAGATCGAGAGCTCGGGCAAGCAGAAGACCATCGCTCAGCTTCTGCAGAGCGCCAAGACGCGGTTCGACAACGACGAATACCCGCTGTCGCTCCAGAAGGTGCAGGACATCCTGGACCTGGATCCGGGTAACGCCCAGGCGCTGGGGCTCAAGGCCAGCATCGAAACCAAAACCACGGCGCGCAAGATCGAGGAGTGGTTCCGCCTGGCCCAGCAGCACCTCGACAACCAGGCCTGGAGCCATGCCCGAGAGGCCCTGCACAACCTGCTCCTGCTCAACGGGAAAGAGCCGCGGGCGCTCCAGTTGATGGCCGAAGTGGACAAGCGCGAGCAGGAGTTTCTGCGCGTACGCAAGGAAAAGGAAGAGCTGTATCACTCCGCGCTCGAGGCCTGGAACGCCGGCGAAGTCACCACCGCGCTGAGCAAGATGCAGAAGGTGGTCGAGCTCGATAACAAGGCGCCCGAAACCGCGGCGCCGGACCGGGCCGCCTCCTACCAGACGTTCTACAACAAGGTCCGCTCCGAACACGAGTCCCTCAAGAATTCCTACGACGAGGCGAAAAAACTTCTGGAGGGGCGCAGTTTCGTCCCCGCTCTGGCGATCACCAACGAGTGGCTGGGAAAGTATCCCGGCCACGCCCTGTTCCAGGCGCTCAAGTTCGATATCGAGGAGCAGCAGCGGCAGGAGCTCTCGGCGCGCATCGCCGACATCGACCATCAGGTGGAGGCGGAGCCCGATCTCGACCGCCGCTTGAGCATCCTCGAACAGGCCGTGAAGCAGTACCCGGGAGAGCCGCACTTCGAGCGGCAGATCCGCCCCATGCGCGAGAAGCGAGACCTGGTGAGTTCCATCGCCGCCAAGGCGCGCTACCACGAAGAGCGCGGCCAACTCGCCGAATCGCTGGCGCAGTGGGAAATTCTGAACACCATCTACGCCCAGTATCCCGGCCTGGCCTTCGAGGTCGAGCGCGTCACCAGGAAGAAGGAACAGCACGCGATCACGGAAGCCAAGAGCCGGTGGACCAGCCAGATCGACGCCGCGATGGCCGCGGGCGAATACGGTCGCGCGCTGGAGCTGGTGACATCGGCGGAGGCCGAGTTCCCCAACGATCCCGAACTGGCCCAGTTGAAACACCTGGCTACCGAATCCGCCGCGCGCGCCGAGGAAGCCGCCAAGCTGCTCTCCGAGGGGCAGGCTCTCAGCCAGGACAAATCGTTCGACCAAGGAATCGGGACCATGCGCCGGGCCCTGGAGCTCAACCCGCGCAGCCAGACCATCAAGTCGGCCATCGTCGAGGCGCTGGTCGAGCGCGCCAAGGCCGTAGTGGACTCCGACTGGCGCGAGGCCGAGCCTCTGATCCAGCAGGCCCTGGCCATCGATCCGTCGCACTTGCTGGCCAAGAACCTGCGCATCATCGCCCAGGACTGCAAGCGCGACGAGGCCGTCAACAACTGCTTCACGCAGGCCCGCCAGTTCCGTGCCTCGGGCGATCTCGAGAGCGCGCTGGCCGAGGCCGAGAAGTGCCTCGCCGCGTATCCGCTCGACCCGCGCCTGGCGCAGTTGCGCGACATCCTGTCGAAGGAATTGGGCGATGCGCGCCGGGCCAAGTCGCGGCCCGCCGACCTGGAGGAATTGCACCAGCTCGAGCAGGACGCCGCTATCGCCACCCAGGCGGCCGAGGTCAGCGAGGCGCTCGAAAGAGTGCGGGCCGTTGGGGCCAGCCACCCCAACGACGTGGAATTCGAGCAGATCGTGCGCGGGTTGGAGCAGCGGCTGGCGGGACTGAAAGCCGCCTCTCTGGAAGCCACGGCCACCAGCCTTGTACCCGTCACTCCGCGGCCGTTCGACGAGATGCCGACCGTCCAGATGGCGGTGCCTCCATCGCTTCCGCTTCCGCCCGCTCCGCCACCGCCGCCCCTCCCTGGCGGGAATATACCGACCGTGGCCACGGCGCCGCCGATGGATGGCCCGCCGCCGCCCGCCAGCGCGGTGTTCAAGATTCCCAACCTGCCGCCGCCCCCGCCGCCTCCGCCTCCGATGCCTGTCGTGACCGCGCTGGCGGCGGGCTTGCCGGCAGGCCGCGTGCAACCGCCTACGCCGCCTCCCCCCAGACCGCCGCTCAACCGCAAAGTGATCCTCGCAGGCGCCGGGGCGCTGGCCGTGCTCCTGATCCTGGCTGTGTTGGCTGTGCTTGTCCCCAAGCTCTTCAAGAAGGCGCCGCCTCCGGTAGCGATGGCGCGGATCCAGGTGCGCACCATTCCACCCGGAGCCACCATTCGCGTGAACGGCAAGATCCGCGGCACGTCGAACTTCGAGCTCGAAGACAAGCCGGGCTCCTACCAGATCGATGCGCTGTTGGACGGCTATCAGCCGGCATCGGCCGCGGCCCAACTGAAGGCGGGCGCGGCCGCGCCGATCGAGCTGATGCTGCAGCCGCTGCCGCAGACCGTGCGGCTGGTCACCGATTTCAGCGACGCCAAGGTCGCGCTGGATGCCCAGGACCCGCGCCCGGCCCAGGACGGATTGGTGACCTTCGACGCTGTCACCCCGGGCAAACACACCCTGAAGCTCCTCAGCCACCTGGGGCAGGCCGAGGTGGATTTCGAACTGGTCCCAGGAGCCGTGCCGCAACTCGGCGCGCCTCCCACCGTGAGCAGCACCAGCGCGCTGGTCGTCAGCGCCTTCAACGGGCAGGCGCGTGTCTACACCACGCTCCCGTCGGCCAAAGTGCTGGTCGATGGCGCGCCGGCCGGAGACGCCGCGCCCGGCGGACTCGAGCTTACGAACCTCTCGCAGGGCACCCACGAGATCGGTATCGTCAGTGGTCAGACGCAAGTCAAGCGCGTGATCCAGATGGGCGCGGCGCCGGAGCTGTCCGCGTTCTTCCAGTCCGACCAGAACATCGGCACCATCGTGGTGCTGGCGGGCGAGGACGGAGTGGACGTCTTCGTCGACGGCAAGAAGGCTCGCAACCAGACTTCGCGCGGAGGCCAGGTTCGTCTCCAGCGCGCGCCGAAGGAATACCACGTCCGCGTGGCCAAGTCCGGCTTCCAGGATGTTCCGGAGCAGACCGTGCAAATCGCCAAGGGCGACGAAAAGAAGTTGGTGTTCAGGCTGGTTCCGCTGCCCACCACGGCGCACCTGACCTTGCAGGGAACGCCCGGCGCGGAGGTCCTGGTCGATCGTGAGGTGGTCGGCACCGTTCTGGCCGACGGCACCTTCCAGGTGTCCAGCCTCAGCCCGGGCGAGCACGCCATCGAGTTGCGCAAGGGCCGCCAGTCGTCGCGCCCCATCCGTCGAACGTTTGCGGCCGGCCAGACGGTGAGCATCGCCGATAGCGACGTCACGCTGCAAGGCGGCGCCGGCACGCTGCGGGTAGCGGTGACGCCCTCTCTCGCCGCGGTCACGGTCGCCGGGAACGGCCGCGCGCCCCAGGCGCTCACCACCAACACCATTGAGCTCGAGGAAGGCTCTTACACCGTGACGGCGCATGCCGCTGGTTACCTGGACCACAGCCAGCAGGTGCAGGTCACCGGCGGCCAGCTCGCCACGGTCACCTTGACGCTGCAGCGCGAGCAGCACAAGGCCGCGGCCATGGGCATGGAAGCCTGGGAGCATCCGGACGCCTGGCAGCAGGACGAGGGCTGGTGGGTCCGCCAGGGCGGCGGCCCGGTTCTCTGCCGTCCCGCGGGCAAGCCGGGAACCTACGATCTCACGCTGCTGGCGGCATCGGGCGGCCTCATCCGCGGCAAGACCCTGCAATGGATCGCCGGCTACACCGATCCGAAAAACTACATCCTGTTCCGTCTGGACAAGGACTCGTTCCACCGCATCCAGGTGGTGAACGGAAAACGGAACGAGCTCTTCAAAGTGAACCGCTTCCTGGCGACCAAAGAGCTTGTGGCCACTCTCCGCGTGACCGTTGGCCCCGGCCTCGTCGTCACAAGCCTGCTCGAAAACAACAAGTGGATCGTCCTCGATTCCTGGTCCGCCCCCGACATCAACTTCGCGCAGACCGCCTTCGGAGTCCTGATTGAGGGCAAGGACGAGGTGCGTCTCTCCGGCTTCAGGTTCACGCCCAGGGAATAAAACCACTGGCCACGAATGAACACGAATACACACGAATAAAACAAAGCTCTTTCTTGCTGTTTCTTATTCGTGTTCATTCGTGTTCATTCGTGGCCAAAGCTGTTTTTGGTCTTCGCCTTTGCTTGTGCTATACCGGGGGAAGAAGATCTCACTCAGGAGGGCAACGCATGTCACAAACAGTCAAACCAATTCCCGAAGGCTACCATTCGCTCACGGCGTCCATCGTGGTGAACGACGCCGCCCGAGCGATCGATTTCTACAAGCGCGCTTTCAACGCCGTCGAGATGGGGCGGTTCTCCAGTCCGGACGGCAAGGTCGCCCACGCGGAGCTGAAGTTCGGCGATTCGAAGCTGATGCTGTCGGACGAGTTCTCGTTCGGCCCCACCCGCTCGCCCGCGACGCTCGGCGGCACCACAACGACTTTCTACATCTATACCGAGGACGTCGACTCGCTGTTCGACCAGGCAGTCAAGGCCGGCGCCACCGTCAAGTTCCCGCTCAAAGACCAGTTCTGGGGCGACCGCACCGGGCACCTTACCGACCCGTTCGGCCACGTCTGGGCCCTGGCGATGCACAAGGAGGACGTGAGCCCCGAAGAGATGCAGCGCCGCGGCGCCATCGAGATGGCCAGGATGGCGCAGCAGGCCAAGGGCGCGTAGGCGGCTCCAGACCGCGGCCCGCTACAATGTCTCAGTAGACCTTGACTGAGACCGTTCACATCATCGGCGGAGGCCTCGCCGGATCCGAAGCCGCATGGCAGGCCGCGCGGGCGGGCTGCCGCGCCGTGCTCTACGAAATGCGGCCGCTCCGCCCGACGCCCGCGCACCAGACCGACCGCTTGGCCGAACTGGTCTGCAGCAATTCCCTCAAGACCGAGCAGGAAGGCTCCGCGCCCTGGCTGCTTAAAGAGGAATTGCGCCGCACAGGTTCGCTCCTGCTGAAGCTGGCCGCCGAAACGCGCGTCCCCGCCGGCCACGCGCTGACCGTGGATCGCGACCGCTTCGCCGAAGCCGTCACCGCGGCCATCGCCGCCGAGCCGAACATCGAGCTGCGCCGCGAGGAAGTCACCGCCATCCCCGAGGGCATCGTCGTCATCGCCACCGGGCCGCTCACGAGCGACGCCCTGGCCGCCCAGATCGCCGCGCTCACCGGCTCCGAGCGCCTCTACTTCTACGACGCTATCAGCCCCATCGTGGAGGCCGATTCGGTCGATACCTCCGTCGCCTTTCGCGCCTCCCGCTACGGCAAGTCGCTCGACGGCAGCGACGACTATCTGAATTGCCCCTTCGACCGGGATGAGTACGAGCGGTTCGTCGACGCCCTCGCCGCCGCCGACACCTTCGAAGGCCATGTTCCGGAGGACGTGCCGTATTTCGAAGCCTGCCTGCCCATCGAAGAGCTCGCGCGTCGCGGCCGCGAGACCCTGCGCTTCGGACCCATGAAGCCGATGGGGCTGACCGATCCGCGCACCGGCCGCCGTCCCTACGCCGTCGTGCAACTGCGCCAGGAGGATCTGCGCGCGGCCAGCTACAACCTGGTGGGCTTCCAGAACCACATGCGCTACGGCGACCAGGCCCGCGTGATGCGCATGATTCCGGGCCTGGCGAATGCCGAGTTCCTGCGCTTCGGCCAGGTGCATCGCAACACCTACATCAACGCGCCGGCGCTGCTCACGCCCACGCTGCAGTTGAAGAGCGATCCGCGCATCTTCTTCGCCGGCCAGATCTCGGGCGTCGAGGGCTACGTTGAATCGATCGCCACCGGATTGATGGCCGGCCGTCACGCATCGGCCCTGGCGCGCGGAGGCGAACTGAAGCCGTTCCCCTTCGAGACCGCGCTGGGCTCGCTCTGCCGCTACGTCTCGGGAGCGGATGCGCGCGGCTACCAGCCCGCCAACATCACCTTCGACCTGCTGCCCCCGCTGGACGAAGAGACCCACAAGCGTCTCCGCCGCGACAAGCGAGCCCGCCACGCGGAAGTCTGCCGCCGCGCGCTGGCGGCGCTCGAAGCCTAGCACCGAGATGGTATGAGAAGGCCGGTTCCTCCCGGCGGGATGCGTTAAGCTCCCGTTAGACGCACTCGATGAGGTGCAAAGGAAGGAACCGGTATGAAAAAGAATATCACGAGCAAGGGCATGGCGAAGCGGAAGCAAC
>DATNLV010000761.1:0-2081 GCA_035602665.1 Bryobacteraceae bacterium
GGGAAATGCGCCGGGAACGGGGCGCCGCCGGCAGCTCCAGAAGCGATCTACCTGGCGGCAGAACGCCCGCGCCGAAGACTTGCTCCTTGACAGTGGCCGCGCGCTACCATGGTCCCCGTGCCGCCCGCCGGGAACTACACCACCAAACAGGGCCAGTATCTCGCGTTCATCTATTACTACACGAAGATCCATGGCGTCGCGCCGGCGGAGGCCGAGATCCAGCGGTACTTCGAGGTGACCCCGCCCAGCGTCCATCAGATGGTCCTTACGCTTGAAAAGCGGGGCTTCATCACCAGGACGCCGGGCCTGGCGCGATCCATCCGGCTCACGGTGCCGCGGACGGCGTTGCCGGACCTGGAGTGAATCCTGCAGGCGGGGCGCCCGCCGCGGCCTTCTTTGGGGCAGCAAATGCCTTTCGACACCCGCCGTGATCGACTTCTCGACGCCGTCAGGTAGTCTCTAAATCCCTATTCGCTGTGTCGTTTAGAGGGAATCTAACATTTCCACAGCCTCTACAACTGCTGTTCTTCTTGTTGGTATTGTAGAGGGTCGGCACTCTGGACCGGACATGGAGTACCCAAAGAAACGCGAGATTCCGGAGTTCTTCAACAGGCTCGCGCCCGAGGTGAAAGCGGCCCTTGCGCCGCTGGCCAGCAAGGCCCAACGCAGGTACCGGCGCGTGCGACGAGAAAGCGAGGGGAACCCGTCGGCGTTGGCACGGGTCGTAAGCGAGCACGCCTCGGAAGTGTTCATGACTCGAGTCGTCCCCCTGTTGAAGGCGCAGTCCAGCGAAGACGACGATCCTGCTTTTCGCAGGGCAATTGCTCGTGATGGTGGGGAGGCTGAGACAGCCTTCTATTACGCCTTCAAGCTCGTGCAGGATGCCGAGCATGGGGAGGAGTCGCTGGCTTGGTATCGCGAAACCGAGTCGCGCCTTCGGCAACTCGTCCGCGAGGCCGAGGACCAGCGGGCCGACCCCGACGTCGTGCTGGACGGCTGGCAGAAGTTCTTCAGCGAGAGCGGCGTCTCGCTCCCTCCAATGGACGCTGCGGCCGGCGCTCCCCCCGTTGGCGAGGCGGCGCAGCCGGCCCGCAAGGCTCCGGCGGACTTCTTTGGGGCGTACCATGCCAAGAATCCCACGATGACATACGACAACATCGGGGGCAGGATCGGCATCTCCCGCGACGGGCTCTTCAAGATCAAGGGTGAAAGGGCCTGGGTAAGGGACTACGCCTACGAGGCGGCTGCCAAGTTGTTGGGCTGCCGACCCGAGGACCTCTATCCGCGGAACCTCCCAAAGGTCCCCCGCCGCCCAAGGACTCGGGCCAAGTAGCCCCGGACCCGGCCCCCAGGCTTCGACTTAAACTCAGACGGAAACTCGGACTGCGCTGCGACGAACTGCAACGGCCGCGCCTCGATAGTGGGCTTGATGCCTGACAACAAAGCGCACTGCAGTTCAACCCTGGTAAACGGATCGTGCTGCCGGGACGAGTTCTTCGTCGCCGACTTCTATGACGTCTCGCTGGGAACGGTTCGCCGGTGGCGCGCCGAAGGCCGCGGCCCGCGTTACAAGAAGCTCGGGAGCCTGGTCCGCTACTCGCTGGAGGACCTCCACGCTTGGCTGGCCAGCCGTCCAACCGGTGGAGGCGGCCAATGAACATCCCGGCCGCCGTCCTGCCCCCGGCCGTGGCGCGCGCGATCCGCGGTGAAGCATTTCGGGCCTCGCGTCGCCTCCGGCGCTACGGATACGACGCTTGCGACCTGCAACAGGAGTTCTTCCTTCACTGGGGGCGGCACCGGCACCAGCACGACGCTGGCCGGTCCTTACCGGAGACGTTCGCTACTCACGTGTGTCGGCACCGGACGATGACGATGCTGGAGGCCGCGACTGCGGAAAAGCGCGGCGGCGGCAAGGTGTACTCGGTGTCGGAGTTGCCGATCATCGATGACCACGGCAAAGAAATCGAGCGACCTGAGACGGTTTCGCAGGACACCTCGGACCTTCGACTCGGACGGCAGACCCGGCCCGCCGCCGAGCTCGCTGAACTCAAGCTTGATGTCGATCGGGTGGTCGCCAGCCT
>DATNLV010000763.1:0-16888 GCA_035602665.1 Bryobacteraceae bacterium
GGGCTGAAGCCCGCCCCCCAAACGTGCGCCCGCCCGGCGGTTGCGCGTGCTCGCTCAAACAGGCTAGGATAAGGCTTACCCCCCGGAGTATTCAACCGTACTGGAACTTTAGCGGTAATTGGGTCGAGGAACCCGTCTGGCGAATCTGTATGCAGAGACAGCCTAAGAAAATACTGGCCGCGGTAGAGGACCTGTTCTTCACGGTGAAGCTCGCCGATGCGGCCAAGCGCGCAGGCCTGCTGGTGGAATTCATCAAGAACGACAAGGAACTGCTGGAGAAGGCCAGGGTTGAGAAACCCTCCCTGATCATCTTCGACCTGAACTTCGCCGCCATGCAGCCGCTGAAGGTCATCTCGAAGCTGAAGGCCACGGCGGAGCTGAAGTCGATCAGCCTGATCGGCTACCTGTCGCACGTGCAGGGGGAATTGAAGATGAAGGCGCACGAGACCGGCTGCGACATGGTGCTGGCGCGGTCGGCGCTGTCCCAGAACCTGCCCCTGATTTTGAAGCGGCATGCGGGGACGCCGTAGGGCGGGTCTGGAGACCCGCTGCAGGCGTGGACGCCTGCCCCACAACATCTGGAAAAGGCTTTACGAAAAGGCCGCTAATTGTTCCAGCTTGCGGCGGGCTGCCTCGGTGTCGATCGATTCGGCCGCGACCGCCATGCCTTCGACGAAGCTCGCTACGCGGCCGGCTACTACCAGGGCCGCAGCGGCGTTGACCAGGACCACGTCGCGTTTGGGACCGCGCGCACCGGCTAGGATGGCACGCGCGATCTCGCCGTTCTCGTCCGGATCGCCTCCCTGCAACTCTTCGAGCGGGGCCGGGGCGACGCCGAAATCCTCCGGTGTGAGTGTGCGGCGGGTGACCTGCCCCTTTTCGATTTCGTAGGCGAGCGTCGGGCCGGTGATCGTGATTTCGTCCAGGCCGTCCGAGCCGTGGACCACAAACCCGCGCTCGAGCCCGAGCGCCGCCAGCGCGTCCGCGATCAGACGCGCGGCTTCTTCCGACGGTGCGCCCGCCAGTTGCGCCGTCGCGCCCGCGGGGTTGGTCAGGGGGCCGAGCAGGTTGAAGATCGTGCGCATCTTCAGCTCGAGGCGCGCCGCATGGGCGTGCTTCGTGGCGGGATGAAACGCCGGGGCGAAGAGGAATCCGATGCCGACCTCGCGGATGGCGCGCGCGGCCTGGTCGGCTTCCACCGCAACACGGACGCCCAGGCGCTCGAGCACATCGGCGCTGCCGCAACGGCTCGAAATGGAGCGGTTGCCGTGCTTGGCCACGCGGACTCCGGCGCCGGCCACCACGAAGGCCGCGATGGTCGAAATATTGAACGTTCCGCGGGCGTCGCCGCCGGTGCCGCAGGTATCGAGAAGCGGCCCGCCGGCGAGATCGGCCGGCACCTTGCTGGCGTGTGCGCGCATGGCCCGGGCAAACCCGATCAACTCGTCCGCCGTCTCGCCCTTCATGCGCAGCGCGACCAGGAATGCGGCGATCTGCGGCGTGGAAGCGTGCCCGCTCAGGATGACTTCCATGGCGTCCTCGGCAGCCGCGGCGTCCAGGTCCTCGCGCCCGACTGCACGGTGAAGATACGGGATAAGTGACATTTGTTATATTCGGGAATGGCCGGTGGCCGGCGGTTAGCGCGGCTGTCGGCTGATCGCCCATCCTAACATAAGCGCCATGAAAATCCACGAATACCAGGCCAAGGCCATTCTCGCGCAGTACGGCGTGCCGGTGCCGCGCGGAGAGGTCGCCCGCACGCCGGATGAGGCCGACGCGGCGGCCAAGAAGATCGGCGGCACGGCCGTCGTCAAGGCGCAGATTCACGCCGGCGGACGCGGAAAAGGCGGCGGCGTGAAGATCGCCAAGGACAATACGGACGCCGCCGAGATCGCCCGCAAGATGCTGGGCATGCGCCTGGTGACGCATCAGACCGGGCCGGAGGGGCGCATCGTCCACCGCGTCCTGATTGAAGAGACGCTGCCCATCGAGCGCGAACTTTACCTGGGGATCGTGCTCGACCGCACGGTGGGCAAACCGGTGTTCATGGCGTCGGCCGCGGGCGGCGTCGAGATCGAAGAGGTCGCGGCGCAGCATCCCGAGGCGATTCTCAAGGAACCCCTGGAGCCCGGCTTCGGCCTGGCGCCGTTCCAGGCCCGCAAACTGGCCTTCGGCATCGGCATTCCCGCAGCCAGCGCCGGCGCAGCGGCGGCGGCCATGATGGCCCTGGCCCGCGCCTGCGAGGCCATCGACGCCTCTCTCGCCGAGATCAATCCTTTCATCCTCACGCGCCAGGGGAAGGTCTACGCGCTGGACGCCAAGATCAACCTGGACGACAACGCGCTCTACCGGCACAAAGACCTGCTGGAGCTGCGCGACCTCAACGAGGAAGATCCGCTCGAAGTGGACGCCTCGCGCTTCGGCCTGAACTATATCAAGCTCGATGGCACGGTGGGCTGCATGGTGAACGGCGCCGGACTGGCCATGGCGACCATGGACATCATCAAGTACGCGGGCGGAAGTCCGGCGAATTTTCTGGACGTCGGGGGCGGGGCCAGCGCGGACCAGATCAAGAACGCGTTCCGCATCCTGCTCTCGGACCATAGCGTGCGCGCGGTGCTGATCAACATCTTCGGCGGCATCCTGCGCTGCGACACGCTGGCCACGGGCGTGGTGGCCGCGGCGCTCGAGTTGAAGATCCGCGTGCCGGTGGTGGTTCGCATGGAGGGCACCAACGTGGAGGCGGGCCGGCAGATTTTGACGGATTCCGGGCTCGATTTCACGGTGGCGCAGGGCATGAAGGATGCCGCGGAGAAAGTGGTGAGGCTGGCCCAATGAGCATTCTCGTAGACCGCAACACGCGCCTGATCTTCCAGGGCTTCACCGGCCGGGAGGCGACTTTCCACGCCGAGCAGTGCATCGCCTACGGGACCAACGTCGTGGGCGGCGTAGTGCCGGGCAAGGGCGGCCAGACGCATCTGGATCGCCCGGTCTTCGACACGGTGCGCGACGCCGTGGCCTCGAGCGGCGCCAACGCTTCGGTGATCTTCGTGCCGCCAGCTGTCGCCGCGGACACGATCATGGAGGCCGCCGACGCGGGGCTCGCGCTGGTGGTGTGCATCACGGAAGGGATCCCAACGCTGGACATGGTGCGCGTGTGGCAATACCTGAAAGAGCGCGCGACGCGGCTCATCGGGCCCAACTGCCCCGGCATCATTTCGCCCGGCAGGTGCAAAGCCGGGATCATGCCGGGCCACATACACAAGGAAGGGCACGTGGGCGTGGTGTCACGCTCGGGCACGCTGACGTACGAGGCCGTGGATCAGCTCACGCGGCGAGGTATCGGACAATCGACCTGCATCGGGATCGGCGGCGATCCGATCATCGGCACCAACTTCGTCGATGCCATCCGGCTGTTCAACCAGGACGAGGACACGCACGCCATCGTGATGATCGGCGAGATCGGCGGGAACGCGGAGGAGACCGCCGCGGCCTACATCCGCGAGCATGTGAAGAAGCCGGTGGTCGGTTTCATCGCCGGCCAGACAGCGCCGCCCGGACGGCGGATGGGCCACGCGGGCGCGATCATCTCCGGCGGATCGGGCAAGGCCTCGGACAAAATCAAGGCCCTGGAAGCCGCCGGCGTCAGGGTCTGCGCGTCGCCCGCCGACATCGGAGAAAAGGTCGAATCCCTGCTATGAGTCAAGTTGAACGCACGCTCGCTATCATCAAGCCGGACGCCGTCTCGCGGAGCGTCGCCGGTGAGATCCTGTCCCTGATCGAACAGAATGGGTTCCGCGTCCGCGGGTTGAAGATGCTGCGCCTCAGCCGCGCGGCGGCCGAAGGGTTTTACGCCGTGCATCGCGGCAAGCCGTTCTTCGCGGGCCTGGTGGAGTTTATGACCGAAGGGCCGGTGATCGTGATGGCGCTCGAGCGCGAGGACGCCATCGCGAAATGGCGCGAGGTGATGGGCGCCACCAATCCGGCCAATGCCGCCGAGGGCACCATCCGGCGCCGCTTCGGAACCGCGGTGGACCGAAACTGCACGCACGGATCGGATGCTCCCGAGACGGCGCGGGCGGAGATTGCGTGGTTCTTCGCGGAGACGGAATTGCTTTAAGAGGCTCGTTGCCCGTTGCTCGTTGCCCGTTGCTCGTTGCCCGTTGATCCGGAGCGCGAGTCGTGGCGCTTCACGACGCTACCGTGCGCGGTTGATGGCGTAGCGCACCAACTGCTGGCCTTCGTTCTCGAAGTCGCACTCGAACGTCAGCCCTAGCTTTTGCATGATGCGGATGGACGACGTGTTCTCGGGCATGGCGATCGAGACGATGCGGTCCAGTTGCACTCGTTCGATGGCATCTTTGAGGGCGATGCGGGCGGCTTCGGTGGCCAGGCCGCGGCCCCAGCAACGGCGCGCGAGCCACCAGCCGATTTCGGGATCCATGCTGTCGCGCCACTGGCCGACGCCGCAGAAGCCGATCATCTCCAGGGACTCCTTAGTTAGCAGCTTCCAACGGCAGAAGCCGCGCTCGGCGTACAGTTTCACCTGGCGATCGACGAAGAGGCGGATCCGATCATCGCTCCACGGGGCGCCGCCAGTGATGTAGCGCATCACTTCGGGGTCGGTCGCGATGGGGCGGAAAGCCGTCCAGTCGGAGGGCTGCCAAGTGTCGAGGATGAGGCGGTCGGTTTCGAAAATCATGAAAGAAAACCTTGGCCACGAATGAACACGAATGGACACGAATAAGAAACACCAAGGAAGAGGTCCGTTTTATTCGTGTGCATTCGTGTTCATTCGTGGCCAGTATTCCACGCCCACCAGAAACAAGCCTCGGGCGGGGGCGGTGGGGCCGGCCTTCACGGTCAGGCCGGGCGCCAGCAGCGCGCAAACGCCCTGGGCGTCGAGGTTGCCCTTACCCACTTCCAGCAGCGTGCCTACTATGTTGCGGACCATGTGCTTCAGGAAGCCGCTGCCGCGCACGCGGTACGCCAGGAGCTCGCCAGACGGGTCCAGGTGTGAAGAGAAGATGGTGCGGGCCTTGGAGGCGCCTTCCTCGTCGCGGTCGTCGGCGGCGGCGAAGGCCGAGAAATCGTGCTCACCTTCGAGGACTCTGGCTGCCTCGACCATCCGGTCCAGATCGAGCGGGTAGGGATGGTGCAGAACGTAGAGGCGGTCGAAGGGCGCGCAGAGCTCGCCGCGCCAGATGCGGTACTCGTAGGTCTTGGCGCGGGCCTGGAAGCGGGGGTGGAAGTCCGGCGCGGCTTCCTCCACGCTGGAGACGCGAACGGACCGGGGCAGCAGGCGGTTCATGGCCCGCTTCAGATTCTCGGGCGGGATGGGATTCGCGATCGAAAACGCCGCCACCTGGGCCAGGGCGTGAACGCCGGCGTCGGTGCGCCCCGAGCCTTCGACGCGCACGAAGGCGCCTTCGATTTCGGAGACCACGGCCTCCAGCGTCCCTTGGACCGTGGGCAGATCGGGCTGCACCTGCCAGCCGTGGAAATCCGTGCCGTCGTAGGCCAGCGCGATCCGGATCCGCCGCATCAGGGGGCGACGGGGCGGGAGCCCGGCTTGGTCAGGGGGATGCCCTCCTGGCACAGCGGGCAGTTGTCGGGCGGGTAGGTCACCACGTTAAGGGTGGCGAGCGAGACGCGCGGCACGCCCACATCGGCCCCGCCGCCACTGCGGTCGATGATGGACCCCGCCGCGATCACGTTGGCGCCCGCCGCTTGCAGTGTCTCGACCACGTCGCGCGTGCTGCCTCCGGTGGTGACCACATCCTCCACCACCACGGCCGTCTCACCCGGATCGACATGGAAGCCGCGGCGCAGGATCATCTTGCCGGTGGCGGGATCGCGTTCGGTGAAGATGTGCCGCACGCCGAGCGCGCGAGCGACCTCGTGGCCGATAATGACGCCGCCCAGCGCCGGCGAGACCACGACATGGACGCCGGAAACGCCCAACCCCCGCAACGCGGCGGCGAGGCCAGCACCCAGCTCCTGGGCATGGTCGGGATGCTGAAGCACGATGGCGCACTGGAGGTATTCGTGGCTGTGCAGGCCGCTGGTAAGCCGGAAGTGGCCACGCAGGTACGCGCCCGTCTCCTGAAAGAGATTGAACACGGGTTCGGATTTCAAGTTCACATGGCTACTATACGCGAGGCGGGATGGGGAAAGCCACTCCGGACGCTCGTTGCCTGTTGCTCGTTGCCCGTTGATCGGCCTGGAGAGTCCGTGCGCTTCGCGACCGGGGCTCGTTTCGGTGCGAAGCCGACGCGGAAGCCACTCCGGACGCCCGTTGCCCGTTGCTCGTTGCCCGTTGATCCCTTGTGGGAGTCGTGGCGCTTCGCGGTCGCCGATTGTCACGGTGCGAAGCCGACGCATGCCGCGGTGGATCAACGGGCAACGAGCGACGAGCGACGGGCAGGTTTGGCGCGCTAACATTGGAGATTCCGGGAACACGGCGGGCTTCGGCCCCGTATTCATACGCTTGAGGGCCTTCGAGGAAGGCCGATCACCAGGAGTCTATCGACGATGGGACGCTTAAAATCCGCGGTTGCCGTTCTCTGCGCTTTCCTGATGCTGGTGCCGTTGGCGCAAGCCCAGCAGATCCAGTATGTTCAGACCCAGCAAGGCGGGTTCTTCTCGCGCTTCCTCCGGCCTTATGAGCCAAAGGACGTTCTGCCGGTAGACGTCGCCAACTCCGGCCGGCTCGAGTCGCTGCTGCGCGCCGGCAACATCTATCTCTCGCTCCAGGACGCCATCGCTTTGGCGCTGGAGAATAATCTGGACATCCATATCCAGCGCTACGGCCGGTCCGAGGCGGAGGCCAACCTGCTGCGCGCCAAGGCCGGCGGCTTGCTGCGCGGCCTGCCCAATTCGGTCCAGACCTCAACGACGGCCGCGCTGTCCCAGATCACCGGCGGCGGCGCCTTCGGCACGGCCGGAAGCAGCGGCGGCACCAGCAGCGGCGGCTCCGGCGGAACCATCATCACGGCCACCGGCAGCGCCATCCCCAACCTGGATCCTTCGATGTACGTGGTGGGATATTGGGACCACACCTCTACCCCGCAGTCGAATGCGTTCACCACCGGGACAACCAACCTGGTCTATCGCAACGACGTGTACGCAGCGGGATATCAGCAGGGCTTCCTGACGGGCACCAACGTCCAGCTCAACTGGCAGCAGAGCACCACCAAGGCCAACGCCACTACGCTCGACTTCAACCCATCCACCACCGGCAGCCTCAACCTGCAAGTCACCCAGCCCTTGTTGCAGGGATTCGGACTGGCGGTGAATAACCGCAACATCCGGATCGCCCGGAACAACATGAAGGTGAATGACCTGCTCTTCAAGCAGCAGGTGATGACGACGGTCTCGCAGATTGTGGCGGCGTACTGGGACCTGGTGAGCTTCAACGAGAACGTCAAGGTGAAGCAGCAGGCCCTGGACCTGTCCCAAAGGCTCTATTCGGACAACAAGAAGCAGGTCGAGATCGGCACTTTGGCTCCGATCGAGATCGTGCGCGCCGAGGCCGAGGTGGCCTCGCGCCAGCAGGATCTGGTCAACGCACAGACCCAGGTGCTGCAGCAGGAGACGGCCCTGAAGAATGCTCTCAGCAGGAACGGCCTGATGAGCCCGTCGGTGGCCGAGGCGCATATTATCCCCACCGATGTCATCACGGTTCCGGATACGGAGCCGGTGGTCCCGGTGCAGGACCTCATCTCCAAGGCTCTGGCCAACCGCCCCGAGGTGCCGCAGTCGAAGCTGAACATCGACAGCACCCGGATCGGGCTGAAGGGCGACCGCAGCCAGATGTTGCCGGCCCTGAATCTGATCGGCAACCTGACCAACAACGGCCTGGCCGGGCAAATCAATCCGCTGAACCCGCTCTACGGGCCTAACTGCGCCCAGCTAGGCGCCTGTGCCACCCCGGTTCAGTACTTCATCGGCGGGGGAGGCGACGTCCTGCGGCAGGAGCTCGCGCGCAACTTCCCGAGCTACTCTTTGCAGGCGCAGCTCAGCATCCCCCTGCGCAACCGCTCCGCGCAGGCGGACTACATCCTGGACGCCCTCACGCTGCGGACGCAGGAACTACAGCACCAGCGGCTGGTCAACAGCATCGGCGTGGACGTGCGGAACGCGCTGATCGCGGTGCAGCAGGCCGGGGCGTCGTACCATGCCGCGGTTCAGGCGCGCGTGCTGCAGGAACAGACGCTGGACGCGGAGAATAAGAAGTACGCGCTGGGCGCCTCGACCATCTTTCTGGTGATACAAGCCCAGCGCGATCTGGCGCAGGCGCGGTCCAACGAAGTTACGGCCATCAGCGCCTATGCCAAGTCGAAGGTGCAGCTCGATAACTCGCTGGGCACGGTGTTCGACACCTATCAGATCTCGGTGGATGAGGCGGTGAACGGCCGGGTGTCCCGTGCGGCCAGTCCGTTGCCTCCGGCGAAATAATGAGAGCCAGTGTCTGGGCGGTCGCGTTTGTGGCGCTCGTCCCCTGTCTCGTTGCCGCCCAGGACTCGGCGGCATATCGGGCGTGCGAGGCGAAGGCGGGGGCGCAGCCGGAGTTGAACGCTTGCGCCGCCGAGGAGGCCGCCAGAGTCGACGCCGAGATGAACCGCGTCTACCGCGAGTTGCTGGCGAAGAACAGCGACGACGCGGCCGCGGCTGAGAAGATCAAGAAAGCCCAGAGGGCCTGGGTGGCCTTTCGCGACGCTTACATCGAGGCGATGTTCCCGGCCGAGGATAAGCTGGCCGAGTACGGGTCGATGTACCCGATGGAAAGGGACCTGATCCTCGCTACGCTGACGCGCCGGCAGATTGACGCGCTGAAGGACGTGATCCAGGGGCGATGAATCCCGAATCCCGGCTCGAGATCGGCCTGCTGCTCTATCCCAAGCTGACCCAGCTTGACCTCACCGGGCCGCTCGAGGTCTTCTGGCGGATGTCCAACACGCGGGTGCACCTGGTGTGGAAGACGCGGGAGCCGGTGACCAGCGACCGCGGCCTCACTTTGATCCCTACCATGACGCTGGAGGAATGCCCTGCCCTGGATGTGGTCGTCGTGCCGGGCGGCGCGGGGCAGGTGGCTCTGATGAACGACGCCGAGGTTCTAGGCTTTCTGGTGAAGCAGGCCGCCACGGCGCGCTACGTCGCCTCGGTGTGTACGGGCTCGCTGGTGCTGGGAGCGGCCGGGTTGCTGAAAGGGCGCCGCGCGACGTGCCATTGGATAGCGCTCGACCAGTTGGCGCTGCTGGGTGCGACGCCGGTGGCCGAGCGCGTCGTCATCGACGGACCGATCGTTACCGGGGGCGGCGTCACCGCCGGAATCGACTTTGGTCTCACGCTGGTCGCGAACCTTCGGGGAATCGCGGAGGCGCAGCGAATCGAGCTGGAGATCGAATATAGCCCCGAGCCGCCATTCCACACCGGCTCGCCCGAGTCAGCGGGGACGGACCTGGTGGCTGCCGTCCGAAAGGGCTACGGGCCGTTCCTGGAGGCGCGGCGTGAAGCCACTCTGCGGGCCAAGGCCAGGCTCGACGGGCGCCCCCCGCGCTGAGTCCGCCGCCCCCCTTTTTGCATGGCAAGAGCGCAAAGGGTGCAATTCTGGCGGGACCGGTCGCGGTCAATGCTTCGGTTTGCCGTTCAACTTGTGTGATTTAGCGCTTTGGACCAAAGATTGCAGGGTTTTCATGCGTGATGTCACCGAAGCAGAGGCTCAGAGGGCCGTGGTTTGGACCCCGGATATCCCACCTAGACGCATCAACATCACGGAAGTCAGCGCAGAGTCCCGCCTGGCAACCCCGCACCCACGTCTCTGGGCCTTTAGCCTTTTGAGGAGAGCCACGCGCCCCGCAACCGCGCCAGGCGCGTGACTCCCCGAGAGGTTACCTTGATCGGCTCCCGAGCACGGTTTGACCGTTGAGCTTCGGTGGAGCTAAAGCTCCGCGTCCGTAGCGGTCCCCGCTTTGCTATATTCAGAGCAACTGGGCGAGGGGTACATCGCCAGGTTCTCAATCGCAAGGAGGACTTCGTGAGTTCAACCAAGCAATCTGGTTTCTCGCGGCGCGGCTTCATGCGCGGAGTTGGGGTAGGCGGCGGCGCGCTGGGGACGGGCCTGCTGGAAGGCGCTGCCGAAGCCCAACAGACCGCAACCAAATTGGCCGGGCCCGGGGCGGTGCCCATCACGCTCCAGGTGAACGGGAAGCCGTACCAACTCACGGTGGAGCCGCGCGTAACGCTGCTCGACGTTCTGCGCGACCGCCTGGACCTGACCGGCGCGAAGAAGGTCTGCGACCGCGGCGCCTGCGGTTCCTGCACCGTGATGGTGGGGGGCAAGGCGGTCTATAGCTGCAACGTGCTCGCCATCGAGGCACAGGGCAAAGACATCCAGACCATCGAGAGCCTCACCGCCCAAGGCGGCCGGGACCCGGTTGTCGCGGCCTTCGTGGATAACGACGCGCAGCAGTGCGGCTTCTGCACTCCCGGCTTCGTGATGGCGACCAAAGCCTTCCTGGCCGAACACCCGCACCCTACCGAGGAGCAGGTCAAGGAGGGTCTGGGCGGCAACATCTGCCGCTGCGGCACCTACGTAGGCATGCGCAAAGCCGTGCTCCAGGCCGCGCGACAAGGAGGCTCCCATGCCTGATACACCGGACTACAGTTGGCCCGCTCCCGAGAAGCGGCGCGTCATCGGAAAGCGGCAGAGCCGCCTGGATGGCGCGGAGAAGGCTTCCGGCCGCGCGAAGTATTCGTACGATCTGAACCGGCCCGGCATGCTGTATGGAGTCATACTCACGTGCCCGCATGCGCGCGCGCGGCTGACCACGCTCGACACCAGCGCCGCCGAGAAATCCAAGGGCGTCGCCTCCATCGAGCTGATGGCGAAACCGGGCGAGGAGATTCAGTACGCCGGCTACGAGGTGGTGGCGCTCGCCGCCGAGACCGAGGACCAGGCACGCGACGCCATCCGCAAGATCAAGGCGGAATATGAGGTGCTGCCGCACTTCGTCAACGAGGCCGATCTGAAGGGCGCCGGCACCAACGCCAAGCCCTCCGGCGAGCAGACCGCCGGCGATCCCGACCAGGCATTCAAAGACGCCGATGTGACCTCCGAGGGAACCTACGGCGTGCCGATCATCAACCACTCGTGTCTGGAAGCGCACGGCCAGGTGATCCAGTGGAAGGGCGACAGTCTCGACTACTGGCCTTCGACACAGGGCGTGTCCGTGCTGGGCGGCGACCTCGCCAAGATGCTTTCCATCCCCGCCACAAGCGTCCACACGCACATGGACTACGTGGGGGGCGGCTTCGGCAGCAAGTTCTCGCCGGACCGCTGGGGGCCGGCCTGCGCCAACCTCTCGAAGAAGGCCGGCGGGCGGCCCGTGAAGCTGTTCCTGGACCGCGCTACCGAGCTGATCATTGCCGGCAACCGGCCCTCCTACTTCGCCAAGATTAAGCTGGGGGCCAAGAAGGACGGGACGCTGACCGTCTGGCAATCCGACTCCTGGGGCACGGGCGGGTTCGGAGGCGTCACCATGCCTCCGCTCCCCTACGTGTATCGGAACGTGCCCAACCGGCGTCTGACGCACACGTCCGTCTCGACGAACGGCGCTCAGCAGAAGGCCTGGCGCGCGCCCAACAATCCGCAGGCTTCCTACCTGACCTGCTGCGCCATGGACGATCTGGCGGCCAAGCTCAACATGGACCCGGTGGAGTTCTTCACCAAGAACGCGAACTACACCAACACGCCGGAAGTTTACAGCGGCCAGTTGGCGAAGGCGGCCGAGTTGGCGGAGTGGAAGAAGACGTGGCATCCGCGCGGGCAATCCGGCAGCGGCGCGGTGAAACGCGGAATGGGCCTGGGCGTATGCACGTGGTTCGGCCTCGGCCATGCGAGCACCTGCCGCACGACGATCCACCCGGATGGATCGGTGGCGGTGGAGCTGGGCAGCCAGGATTTGGGAACGGGCACGCGCACCGTGATCGCCATGGTGGCCGCCGAGACGCTGGGGCTTCCGGTGCGCGCCATCACGGTCAACATCGGCGACAACAAGTATCCGGAGTCCGGCCCGTCGGGCGGCTCGACCACGGTGGGCGGCGTCTCCGCCTCCACTCGCAAGTCAACGATGAATGCGTTGGTGAAACTGTACGAAGTGGCCGCGCCGGCTTTGGGAACGACGCCCGATCAGCTCGAAGCCGTGGACGGCAAGATTCAGGTCAAAGGCACTCCCGCGAAGAGCCTGACCTGGGCCGCGGCCTGCCGCAAACTCGGCACGAAGACCATCACCGAGATGGGCGTGAACAACCAGCGCGGCCCGGGCGGCCTGATCGGCGGCGGCGTCGGCGGTGTTCAGATGGCCGATGTGTCGGTCGATACCGAGACTGGGATCGTCCGCATGAACCGCATGGTTGCGGTTCAGGACTGCGGGATGGTGATCAATCCCAAGACCGCCGAAAGCCAGGTTTTCGGCGCCTGCATCATGAGCATCTGCGCCGCGCTGACCGAAGAGAAGATCTACGACTCCCAGACCGGCCGCGTGCTCAACCCCGATATGGAGTTTTACAAGCTGGCAGGGATCGGCGATATAGGGGACATCGTGGTCTACCTCAACACGGAGCCCGAGTTTGACAAGCGCGGCGTCATCGGACTGGGCGAGCCGCCCACGGTCGGTGGGCTGGCCGCCATCGGCAATGCCGTAGCGAACGCGATTGGAGTGCGGGTTCCCATGATTCCGATGACGTCGAACCGGGTGCTGGCCGCGCTCGAAGGGAGGAACGCCTAAATGCAAGCCTTCGAATACGCAAGTCCCGAAACGGTTCGGGAGGTGGTCGGCCTGCTCGGCAAGAGCTGGGCGGACGCTGCTGTTTTGGCGGGCGGCACCGACCTTGTCTCGCTCATGAAAGACAACATCGAGACGCCGCGGCGGGTGGTGAATCTCAAGGGCGTCAAGGAAATGGACGGGATCACGAAGACCGCGGCGGGCCTGCGGATCGGCGCGCTGGTGACGCTCGACGAGCTGGCGAAATCCCCGGAGGTCCGGGCCGCGTATCCTTCGCTCGCTACCGCTGCCCGCGGCGTCGCGAGCCCGCAGATCCGGAACATGGGCACGCTGGGGGGCGACCTGTGCCAGCGTCCTCGCTGCTGGTATTTCCGCCTGGGATACGGCCTGCTGGCCAAGGACGAGAAGGGGCAGAGCCTGGTGCCTGGCGGCGACAACCGCTACCACGCCATCTTCGGCAACACGGGGCCGGCCTACTTTGTCAGCGCGTCCAGCTTCGGGCCGCCGCTCGTGGCGCTGGGAGCCAAGGTCAAGCTGGTTTCTCCCAAAGGCAGCCGCGAGCTTCCGGTCGAGAAGTTCTTCGTCATTCCGAGCGGCGACGGCGCGCGTGAAACAGCGGTGGGGCCGAACGAGGTGCTGACCGAGATCCTGGTTCCGGCGGCCGGCCACAACGCAACCTATGAAATTCGCCAGAAGACGGCGCTCGATTGGCCGCTGGCCACGGCTTCGGTGGCGCTGCGCATGAAGGGCAGCACGGTGGCTTCCGCCAGCATCGTGCTGGGACACGTGGCGCCGGCGCCGTGGCGCGCGGCCGCGGCCGAGAAGGCAATCGTGGGGCAATCGCTGACACCCGAGGTTGCCGATGCGGTCGGAAAGGCCGCCGGCGAGGGCGCGACCCCGCTCAGCGGCAACGCGTACAAGGTTCAACTGGTCCGCATCGCGGTCAAGCGCGCGCTTCTCGAAGCCGCGCGCGGGAGGGCATAGCCGATGGAACCGACACCCGATCTGAGCGCCACCGCCGGGGGCTCGCGCTGCGAGAACCTGCGCTGGAAAGGCGTCTTCCTGGGCGATGAAGCGCCGCAGGCGGATTCCATCTGCTGGTGCCTGACGACCCAGATCGGCATCGGCCCGGACGGGAAGCTGGTGGACCGCTGGGAGTGCAATCCCGGCAGGCCGTGCTACCGGGGCCTGTAAAAACCGAAAAACAATTTTGGCCACGAATGAACACGAATGGACACGAATGGAAAACAAGTTCCTTATTCGTGTTCATTCGTGTTCATTCGTGGCCCAAGTTCGTCTGCCTGTTCCTCATTGTCCCTCTCCTTCTTGCACAGAATGTCGATCCGCGCGACCAGGATTACTGGAACGGTAAGTTCAGCGATCCCAAGACTGCGTTCAACCGTTCGCCAAACCAAATGCTCGTGGAGGCTATCCGCGAACGGAAGCCCGGGTTAGCCGTCGACCTTGGAATGGGCGAAGGAAGGAACGCGGTTTATCTCGCACAACAGGGTTGGCAAGTAACTGGCGTCGATCAGTCGGATGTCGCGGTGGGGCAGGCGAAGAAGCGGGCTTTGGAAGCGGGAGTCAAGCTGGACGCCGTGGTGGACGATCTGGATCATTTCGACCTGGGGCGTGGTAAGTGGGATCTGGTCGTATTGATGTATGTGCACGCGTGGTATCGCGGCGCCAAGCCTCGCAGTGTACAGCGGATCGTCGAGGCTCTGAAGCCCGGCGGCCTGGTGGTGATCGAGGGGTTCGCGGGCGATGAGACGTATATGTTTCATTCCAACGAGCTGCTGCGGGATTTCGGCAGCGAGTTCAAAATCCTGCGCTACGAGGATCTGGAAGCACAGGCGGACTGGGCTCCAGGCCGCAAGAGTCATATCATCCGGCTGGTTGGGGAAAAATCGCGGTGAATGGAAGGCAACTACCAGGAAGTGGGGTTTGCGGAGTTGCTTCGAGGCGACACCGGCTGATCACCGCGGTTGGAGATGTGAGCCCGGGCTCTCCAGCCACGGTGATGACTGAGCCTACCGAGCGTCGAGCGGCATAGCTCAAATGCGACGGCCGGAGTGCTGCAGAACCAGGTTAGTCCCGCCCTGGAGTTGGAGGCAGTATCACGACCACCGTGTTTTGGAGAGGGAGTGTAACAGTGTTGGTGTCTAATGTAACCGCGCCATGTTGCGCCAGCGCTCTGCCGTCCAGCGTTGCGCCCGTGGCAAGCGAGATGGAAGTAAGCGCCAATATGGTTCCCTTGAAATCAGCCGTCGTTCCGAGGGTGGCTGAACTGCCAACTTGCCAGAAGACGTTGCCAGAAGTCGCGCCACCACTCAGGACAACCTTGGCGCCAGTGCCTACCGTCAGTCCGGACGCAATCTGGAAGATGTAGACTCCGCTGCCATGTAGAGTGAGAGTTCCGGCTAACGATAGAGTGGAGGTGGATTTATACAGGCCAGGGGTGAGGGTACGCCCGGTCAAATCTCCTGCCAACTGGGTTATGGCTACCGACGTCCGTCCAGCGGCTTCGTTATATGCGATGTTCAAGGAGGCTTGAGCGTGCTGTGCGGCAACGTCACCGGCGTCTTCGGTTCCGTTCACTCTTCCGGGCCCAAACCCGGTGACCGCAGTTCCTGGCCAAACGCCAAGATTCCCGTTAACGATGGTGGGGCCGGTGTTGGTAACTGTGGTGCCGGCCAGAACGGCGTAGCTTCCTGCCGATCCGAGGAATACGGCGGTCTGCTGTTGGGCGGTAGCCGCCGGGCAAAGGGCGAGCGCCGCACCGAGAAGAAGGAGGCTGAATTTCTTCATGGGCCCACTCTTCATTGCACCCTTCCCCGTGACACCTGCAATCTCGTTGGTTGTGGGGTTCCGGGCGATCCCAAGTCTCGCGCCGGTGGAAAGTTCAAAGGTCTGTGTGTTCATGGGGCTCGTAAGTGCAGTTCCGTGTCCACGCTGAAGAAGGGGGTCCACTTACTATACATGTCCAATCACAACGCAGTAAGAGATAATCACATACTTTTCTCGATGTGCAAATCTCCAGTCAGGGAGAGAATATGCAGCTTCCGGCACGGCGGACTCGACCATAGGGCTCGCGGCATTCCCGGATCCCGGCCGGGCAGACCTTGCGCTCCCAGTGCATCATTTGCATATCTGAGCAAAACTTGCGTTCCGCCGCACCGCCGGGCGGGGTTGAGGCTGGCCCCCGGCGATAGCCTGACGGCGCTATATTAGTAAGTAGGAGAAGTCGTTCTCAGAGGAGGTAATTGGATGCGAATTACTGCATTTGGATTTGTGTGCGTGTTACTCGCTGTCCCGCTCTTGTCCGGCGCCCAACTCACTAAGTCAAGCGTGCGCGGCCAGTATATCGAGGCGCGCAATGCGGACGTCTACACCGGCCCGTGTTTCGCCAATGGCGAGGCGGGACAAGTGGGCGATCTCGCGGTGCTTGGCTGGAGCGTCGAGCAGGGGAGTTGGGAGGGCGTGCCTCTGGACGGCCTTTCGGTTGTGGGCATCATACGCGCCGGCAACACACTGGGCGCCGGCATCGACGTCGATCCCGTGCGGGCCGTGCTTATCATCGACGCGCGCGCCAACCGGCTGCAACGCGCGGCGCTGCGGGACCTCGCTCAGCACATGAGCGGCGAGTTACTCGACGACGTGGTCCGGGTGGAGTATGCTCCGATCACCCTTACCATCAAGGACAACAGCATTCACACCGCCACCGCGACGCTCGAGGCAGGCCGCCTGGCCCGGGTCGAGACACGTGCGCTGCGGTCCAGCGACGATATCTGTCACAACGAGGAAACCTTCTATCCTCCACTCACGCATGTGGACCATGCGATGCCCGCCTACACCGTGGCCGACCGGTTCGATGGCCAGGGCCTGGGCGAAACCTGGAGCGCTCCGGGCAAACGGAGTGCGTTCGTCGGCAGCTTCCACTACGCGGACTGAGGGGACCGCTCCCTGGCGGTCGCGGCTCGGTAACGAACGGACGCGGTCCGGGCGAGGTCGCGGCTCGGTGCGTCGCGACTGTCGAGCAGCATGACTGATAGCTGACCGATGGTGGGACAGGCACGAATTTCGCAAGTGCGGCGAAATTC
>DATNLV010000766.1:0-7664 GCA_035602665.1 Bryobacteraceae bacterium
CGTCGACGGCGGCGAGCCCCTGAATGCGGTCCTCGAATTCTACCGGCGGCCGATAGGAGCCCGCGCGCGGCGCCACCAGCAGGCCGTACTCGCCGAGCTGCTCGCGGAACGCGCCGGGGTGCCCGTAGTCCCAGCTGACGGCGCGCTCGGCGGCGTCGCGGCCGCACAGGATCAGAAGTTCCACGTCCGGCCCATAAGCCTCGCGGCACTGGCGCGCGACCTCGATGAACAAGCCCCCGTCAGAGGACGCGATGGAGAAGCGCGGCTCGCCCCCGGCCGCCGCCGCGAGCATGCGCACGCGATCCTCGAACGATGCGCCCGTGTAGGACTTGTGCGGGAACGCACGCGGCAGCACGAATAGCACCTCATCCACGGAGGCGAGCGCGGCGCGCGCCAGCGCCAGATGGGCCCGCGTTGGCGGGTTGAAGGTGCCGGGAAGCACCGCCAGCCTGCGGGGCGTGGCGCTCGTGCGCCGGAAGAAATCCATACAACCATGCTACGGCGGGCAGGCGGAGGCTGCGGTACGCTAAAGGCAAGCGAACATGTTCTCCTGGATCTGTCCGAAATGCGGCCACGAAGTGCCGCCGTCCTACTCCGACTGTCCCAACTGCGCTCCTGCCGTACCGGGCCCGGCCGCGCCACCGCCGGTTCCAGTGGCGCAAACCGCTCCTCCGCCGATGCCGCCGCCCGCGGTCGCTCCGCCGCTGGTGGTATCGCCGCCAACTCCGCCGCCCGAAGCCGTGCCATCCCTCGTCGTGCCGCCTCCTGCGGTGTCTCCGCCGGTGTCGAGCCGGGTCGCCGTTCCAGGATGGCTCCTCAGCGTGATGTTCGGGCTGGTCTTCATCGTGATCCTGCTGGGCGTCATCGTCTGGAGGCAGTCGCGCCAGGCGCCCCCGGCCGCCGCCCCGAGCGAGGCCGCGCAGATCGCAGCCGCCGAAACGGTGCCCACCACGCAGTCGAATCCCGAGCTGAAGGATCTGGAGCTGATCGGATTCCGGCTCACCGAGGATGACAAGCAGAAGCCCTTCGTCCAGTTCGTCGTGGTCAACCACTCCGGAGCCGATCTGGGCACCGTCACTTTGAAAGGCGACCTGAAGGGGATTACCAACGGCGGCCAGCAGACCGTGGGCAGCTTCGAGTTCAGTACGCCGCTCAACGCGTACGAGTCGAAAGAGCTCAAGGTGCCGCTCGACACCAAGATGCGGGTTTACGAACTGCCCGACTGGCAGTTCCTGCGCGCCCAGATCACGGGGCGTTAGGGGGCGGCGTGAAACACGGCGTGAAGCGTCCGCGAACGGCTGCCGAACGGAAGCAGCGGATCGCGAAGATCCTCCATCTCCTCGACAAGACCTATCCGAACCCCGCCATTCCGCTGGTCCACCGCGACGCGTGGGAGCTGCTGGTGGCCACCATCCTCTCCGCGCAGTGTACCGACAAGGTGGTGAATGAGGTCACGCCGGGCCTGTTCGCGAAGTATCCCACCATGACCGATTTCGCCCACGCGAACCAGGCGGAGATGGCGCAGGACCTCCGCCGCACCGGCTTCTTCAACAACAAGGCCCGCTCGGTCATCGGCGCGGCCAAGAAGATCCTGGCGGATTACGGCGGCAAGGTGCCGAATACGATGGAGGATCTGCTCACCGTTCCCGGCGCCGCGCGCAAGACGGCGAACGTGGTGCTCGGCGGCTTTTTCGGGATAGCGAGCGGCATCGTGGTGGACACGCATGTCCAGCGCCTCTCGCAGCGCCTCGACCTCACGAGAAACACAGACCCGGTGAAGATCGAGCAGGACCTCATGAAGATCGTACCGCGCGAGCGCTGGAGAGACTTCGGATTGCAGTTGATCTATCACGGCCGGGCGCTGTGCGTTGCCCGCAAGCCGCGCTGCGCCGAGTGCCCGCTCGATTTGCTCTGCTACTCCAAAGACAAGACTGACTGATGCCGCGGGTTCTTTCGATCCTGTTCGGGGCGGCCTTCACCGTCACGGTGTCCATGGCGCTCGGGACCCTGCTGGTGCGCGCGCTCGGGGTACGATTCTGCCGGCAGGAGGAGCGCTTCTTCGCCTTCGCGACGGGCTCGGCCTGCCTGAGCATGCTGGTATTCGCGCTGGCAGCCGTGCACATTGTCTACCCCGGTGTGCTGCTCGCGGTGGGGGCGCTGGCGCTGGCCGCGGCTTTGTGGCGCCGCGCCTGGAAACCAATGGGCGAGCCGCTCGCTCCGGTCAGCCGAGGCTGGGGCGCGCTGTTCTGGACGCTCTTCGCGCTGTTCACCTACGTCAGCTTCTTCCATGCCATGGCGCCCGAAATCAGCCCCGACGGCGCCGGATATCACCTCGGCATCGTGCTCCGCTATCTGAACGCGCACGGCTTCCGCCACGTGCTCTCCCTCTACGCGTATCTCTCGCAGGGGACCGAGTTGCTCTACCTGTTCGCGTTTGCCTTCGGGAGACACTCGGCGGCGGCGTTGGTGCACTTCTCCTTTCTCGCGGCGCTGCCCTTCGGGATGATGCTCTACGCCCGCCGCTTCGGGTTCGGACCGGCCGGCGTGGTCGCCGCGCTGCTGATCTACCTGAGCCCGATCGTCAACTGGGATGGTTCAACGGCATTCATCGACGTGGCCGTGGCCTGCGTGCTTTTCGCCCTGTTCTACCTGCTCCAGATCTGGGACGAAGACCGGCAGCCGGGATTGCTGGTGCTGGCCGGCCTGCTAGCCGGGTTCGCCTACGGAATGAAGTACACGGCCTTCGTGGCGGTGCTGTACGCCGTGGGTTTCGTGGCCTGGAAGTCGTACCGCAAGCGGGCGGCGGTGCTTCGGCCGGTCGCGGTGGTGGCGGCGGTGGCGGCGCTGATGATCGCACCGTGGATGATCCGCAACTGGATCTGGACGGGCAACCCTCTGGCGCCGTTCTACAACCAGTGGTTTCCGAATCCATACATCCACATCGCCGTCGAACAGGCCTGGCGCGCCGATCTGGCCCGCTGGGGCGGAGTGACGGACTGGCGCGAGATTCCTCTCCAGGTGACGGTCGAAGGCGACAAGCTGCAGGGGTTCTTCGGGCCGGTGTTTCTGCTGGCGCCGCTGGCGCTGGCCGCGTTGTGGAAGCGCCAGGGCCGGCAACTCCTGCTGGCCGCCGCGGTATTCCTCACGACATATCCAGCCAACATCGGCACGCGGTTCCTGATCCCGACGGCGGTGTTCCTGGCGTTGGCAATGGGGATGACCCTGGTCCGTTGGAAGGCGATCGCGGTAGTGGTTCTGTGCGCGCACGCAGGGATGTCGTGGCCGCGATTCACGAAGTTCTATGCCGATCGGTGCGCGCTGCGCACGTTCAGGGTCCCCGTCGCGGCGGCTTTGCGCATCGAGCCCGAGGAGGCGTACCTGGACTATTGGATGCCCACCATCAAACTGGCGCGCCTGGTGGAGCGGATGGTTCCTCCAGACGCCAAGGTACTGGGTCTCGACTCGCCTCCGTGGGCCTACTGCGCGCGCGAGCTGTTGGTCACCTATGAGTGCGCCCAGTGCAACACCCTCTTCGAGATGGTGGCCGGCGGCCTGGAACCGCTCGCGCGGTACGAATTCCGTTTTCGATCGCAGGAACTGACCGCGGTACGCGCCCGCCAGACCGACAACGTCAACGAGTTCCGTGTGCTGAACGGCTCCGCCGAACTGGTGCGCGACCTGGGCTGGCGCGTGATTGCGCACCCAAATCCCTGGGAGGCCGGGATGGCATTCGACGGAAATCCGGCGACTCGCTGGAAGAGTTGGCAGCCGCGCAACGGTAAGGAGGTTCTCGAGGTGGATTTTGGTGCGCCGCGACAGATGGACTCGGTGACGCTCGATGCCCTGCCAGGGCAGAACGAGGTGCAACTTGAAGGACGCGACGCTGCCGGGAACTGGCAGCCGTTAGCCGGACCGCCGGTCGAGACCGTAGTCCCGCCGCCGACGGCGATACGGCGCATGATCGCGCGCGAACTGCTGCGCCAGGGCGTCGGGTACATACTCGTTCCCGGTTCCTTCGCGGTGGCCGGCGACCTGCGCGCACGACCCGCGGACTGGGGCGTCACCGCGCTGGGTGAGAGCGGCGGCGTCGCGTTGTATCGCATAGACTGACAGGTGCAAACACAATGAAGCTCTTCCTCGGTGTGGACGGCGGAAAATCGACCACCATCGCGCTGGTCGGCGATGAGACCGGGCGCGTGGCCGGCGCGGGCTCGGCCGGACCGTCGAATCACTCCAGCGGCGAAGAAGGCCGGGCCAAGCTGGTGCGCGCCGTGGAGGAGTCCGTCGCGGGCGCCTGCCGCCAGGCCGGGGTGGATTTCCGCGAAGTCCATTTCGAAGCCGCCTGCCTCGGTTTCAGCGGCGGTCCCGAGGACAAGCAGGCACTCGTGGCCCAGACCGTGCGGGCAGGGCATCTGACAGTCACGACGGACGCCGTCGTGGCGCTGGCCGGAGCCACCGGCGGCGACCCGGGCGTCATCGTCATCGCCGGAACGGGCTCTATCGGCTTCGGCAGAAATGCCGCGGGCAAGACCGCGCGCGCCGGCGGCTGGGGATACATCTTCGGCGACGAAGGCAGCGGCTTCGACCTGGCGCGGCAAGGCTTGCGGGCTGCCCTGCGCTACGAAGAGGGCTGGGGACCGGCGACGAAACTGCTGGCCATGCTCATCGAGGCGGGCGGCGCGAAGTCCGCCAACGATCTGCTGCATCGCTTCTACACGGACGAGTTTCCGCGGCCGCGCGTCGCCTCCCTGGGCCGGGTGGTGGAACGGGCTGCCGCGGAGGGCGACCAGGTGGCGGCCGGCATCCTGCGCAAGGCGGCGGCGGAATTGGCGCTGCTGGCCGCGGCCGTGCGGCGCCAGCTCTTCGCGCCCGGCGAGAGGGCGTTGGTGGCCCACCTGGGCGGCGTCTTTCGAAGCCCCATCCTGCGCGACCAATTCCGCGAGCTGGTGGAGCAGGAGCGCGGGAATGTGTGCGGGCCTCCGCTCTATCCTCCCGCCGGCGGCGCGCTGCTGGAGGCCTACCGCGCCTGCGGCCTGGCGCCCCGGTTGACCGGCATACCCGACGTGAAGCGGTAAGGCGCGCGTGCTACGATCAGCTTTATGCCAAAGCTATCCATTCGCGATCTAGACCTGCGCGCCAAGCGCGTTTTCATCCGTGTCGACTTCAATGTTCCCCTGGCTCCCGGAGGACAGGAGATCACCAGCGATAAGCGCATCAAGGCTTCCTTGCCCACCATCAAGTACGCTCTCGAACAGGGCGCGCGGCTGGTGCTGGCCAGCCACTTGGGACGGCCCAAGGGTAAGCCGAATCCGGAAATGAGCCTGCGGCCCGTGGCCTTGCGGCTCCAGGAATTGCTAGGCATGCCGGTGGTCATGGCTCCGGATTGCATCGGCCCGGATGTGGAGACGCTGAAGGGGGGGAACCAGTCCATCCTGCTCCTCGAGAACCTGCGCTTCCATCCCGAGGAAGAGAAGAACGACGCCACGTTCGCGAAAGAGCTGGCTCAAGGCATCGACTATTACGTCAACGATGCTTTCGGCACCGCGCACCGTGCGCACGCCTCCACCGTCGGCATGATTCAGTTCGTCCCCAAGGCCGCGGCCGGGCTGCTGATGGAGAAGGAGCTGGAGTACCTGGGCAAGGTGACCGAGAATCCCCCGCTGCCGTGCGTGGGGATACTGGGCGGCGCCAAGGTGTCCGACAAGATCGAGGTGATCGAGAACCTGCTCAAGATTGTCGATCGGCTCCTGATCGGCGGCGCGATGGCGTACACGTTCCTCCGAGCCCTGGACAAGCCGGCCGGCAAATCGCTGGTGGAAGAGGACAAGATTCCGCTGGCGAAGGAAGTCCTGGAGAAGGCCGGGTCGAAGCTCGTGCTGCCTGTCGATCACGTCGTGGTCACCAAGATCGAGGCGGGCGCTCCGTTCGAAGTCGTCGAGACCATTCCGGACGGCATGATCGGAGTGGACATCGGGCCGCGGACCATCGCGCTGTTTGAAAGCGAGATCGCAAAGGCCAAGAGCGTGATCTGGAACGGACCGATGGGGGTGTTCGAAAAGCCTCCATTCGACAAAGGCACCGTCGCACTGGCGAAGGCCGTGGCCGCGTCGGGCGCGCTATCGGTCGTGGGCGGTGGAGATTCCGAGAAAGCGATCAAGTCGGCCGGCGTGGCGGATAAAATTTCGCACATCTCGACCGGCGGCGGCGCTTCGCTGGAATTCCTCTCGGGCATCGAGCTGCCGGGCGTGGCGGCTTTATCCGATAAGTAGAGTGAGGAGCGGCGGGGCAGACGGCGGCCGAAACTGCCCCGCCGGAACGTCTAAGATGGACGCACTGGCAGAGTCCTTTCCGATGATGCTGTATCGGCGATTCCGCGACGGCGAAACGGTGATGCAACTCGCCGTTGAGTTCGACATCGCCGAAGACCGCGTCGAGGCGCGGCTGCGTGCGGCTGCGCTCTATGACGAACGGCGGCGCATTGAAGCAGGATTGACGGCGTTGCGCGCGAACGTGGCCTAGCGATGCCGCGAGAGCCGCTAACCAACCAGGCAGCCTCTACTTGATTTTCGGAGCCACCACTCGGTCCAGTTCTTCGTCGGTCCAGTCCGTCACGTGAACATCTTTGTGGAGCGACCAGTGCTCGGTGTGGCCGATGCTCTGTCCCGGCGCCACCGATTCGAGCGGGCCGAGCGTTTCCATCTCGAGGAACGCGTCACTTGTGAAGGTCTCGAGCGAGCATCCCATGTCGGGATAGGCCTCCGGGCCGGCCAGGGCCGTCGTTAACTTGACGAACAGGTCCGAGCCCAGCAGATAGGCCTCCCACGTGTCCTTGTTCCACAGTCCTACCTTAACCGGCACGGTGGCCTTCGGATCCTGCCGCAGGATGAGGTACTTCTCGGTGAACTTCCAGCGCGGGTCGCTGAAGTTCGTGTAGCCCCACATGACCAGTGGATTTGTGGGCAGCAGCATTTTCGGGTGCCCGCCACGTGGAGGAAATCCCGTAACAGCCGTGCCGCCCGGCGCCATCATCGTAAGCGCCCACGATGCAATCTTACGAGCCGAGTCGTTGGTGTTCTTGATGCGCTGGCTCACCTCAACCACCGAGCCGGACGCCGCCAGGCGGATGCGCATCGTCTTCTGGAAACCGGTTCCCTTCTCGACAGGCTCGGTGAGCTCGATCCAGTCCGCACCCTGCGAGACCTCGACTGGAACGTTGTCCGGAGCGTAAGACATCGGCACGGCTTCGGGGCCGACCCAGATCCGGTGGCCGCCGCGAGCCTGCCATTCAGCCTCGCCGGAGTGGCCGAGTTGCGCGGTAAACTCCGCGAAGAGGTTCTGTCCGCCGCTGAAGCCGAAGCGGATCACGCGCGGGCCGACGTCGCTGGTGACGACCAACTCCACGTCGCCGTTGCTCATGCGATAGCAATTCGGCCAGCCTGCGTAAGCGACCTTTTCGATGGTAACGGCGAACGAGTTAGTGGCCATCAGAATCACACCCAGTAGAAGATAGTTCATCCCGCTGACCATGTTAGCGCGACTGCTAACGTAGTGCGTCGGAATTGGCCGCAAACCCGGGACTGGCTCACGACTGTCCGGCTAAAAGTCCAACAGGGTGAGTTGGTTAGGTGGATGGCAAAGTTGCGAGTCAGGAGGTTCGTGCCGGA
>DATNLV010000768.1:0-4116 GCA_035602665.1 Bryobacteraceae bacterium
CGCGAAACAGCTCGAGGGCATAGGTCCCTACCCCGGCGACGAGGGCAGGATCGAAAGACCGAACCATGTGGAGGCGCTCGGCCTCGGCCAGCGTGGCCAGGTACTCGTAGGCTTCCTGAAAATCCGCGCCGTGTTCGATCAACTCCGCGCCGAAGGCACGCATGGCGGCGTTCTTCTCCGGGCTATTGCCGTGCGGGACGACGATGACCGCTCGCAGGCCGGCGCGGGTGGCGGCGAAGGCCACGCTCTGGCCGTGATTGCCGCGAGTGGCCGCGGCCACGCCAGTAACACCCGGTTCGCGGCGGCGCAGCTGCTCCATGTAGAAGATTCCGCCGCGCACTTTGAAGGCTCCGGCGGGAGTGTGGTTCTCGTGCTTGACCCATACCTCGGCGCCGGCGCGCGCCGAGAGGAGCGGCCAGCGGATCTGGGGAGTCGGCGGCATGACTCGATAAACGAGCTCGGCCGCGGACTCCAAAGCAGCAAGATCAGGAAGGGTCACTCATCCTCAGCTTATCGCGCGCGCGAGGCCGAAAGCCGCGGCGGCCGCGAGGCCACCGATGACCACCGTGCGGACGCCGCCCAGGAACGGCTGGATGCCGGTGAGGCGGCCCTTCACGTAGCCGAAAACGAACAGAGCGATCAGCGTCACAAGCACCGAGATCCACAGACCCTGCGCCACGGTGCTGGCGGCCATGTAGGGCGATAGCGGGATCATGCCGCCGATGATGTAGGAAATGGCGATGGCGGCGGCGCTGCGCACGGCGCGGCCGGGATCCGGCGCTTCCAGGCCCAGTTCGTAGCGCATCATGAAATCCACCCAGCGCTTGGGCTCCGCGCAGACGGCCGCCACAACGGGCGCGGCCTGCTCCGGGGCGAGGCCGTAGCCCTCGAAGACCTCGGCCACCTCGCGCGTCTCGACGTCCGGAAGCTCGATGATCTCGCGGTATTCGCGCCGCTCCTCGTTGTGGTAGTGCTCGCTGTCGGTGCGCGCGGCGAGGTATCCGCCGAGTCCCATGGCAATCGAGCCGGCGGCGATTTCGGCGAGGCCGGCGATGACGACCAGCTTGGTGGATGCGACCGCGCCGGAGAGGCCCGCGGCGAGTGCGAACGGGACGGTGAGGCCGTCGGACATCCCGATCACGACGTCGCGCACGGTTTCCGTCGCGGTGAAATGGCTCTCGATATGAGGTGTGTGGGGCATGGCTCTTGAGAACAGGATAGCCGCTTACTTCAGGGAGCGTAGGTAGGTGATGATCTGCCAGCGGCGCTCCGCGGGAAGCTGCGCCCAGGAGGGCATGCCGCGGCTCATGCGGCCGTTCGTGACCGTGTGAAAGAGCTCTTCAGCCGAGGCAGCTTGAACCGTGGAGGAACGCAGAGACGGCGCGTGGCCGTGTCCTTCGGCGTCGAGGCCGTGGCATTGGGCGCAGTGCCGGGCGTAGAGCTTCGCGCCGGCGCGCACGGCGTCCGGCTTCCCTTCGTAGGGATTCCCGGTGGCCAGCAGCGCCCACAGCAGCAGTGCCATCCTCATGAGGGCCGCCGAAACAGGCGTGCGATCTGTTCCATCTCGTAGGACACCGTGAAGCGTACCAGAAGGCCGTGGCTGTTGCCGTTCAGGCCGAAGGCGGGGGAAACCATCAACTGGGCACCCGACGGAAGCTGCCACGCGAGTATCGGCCCTACATAGTGCGAGGTTCCGGTGAGGCCGAACTGGCGCCAGGTTCCGAGGCCTCCGAAGACCTCGGCTCCGACGCTGAAGTTCTCGCGGCAAAACGTGCACGGGCCCGGCGTGACCGCGAACGCGAGCGGCCGGCTCGCGCCGAAAGCGTAACCGAATTCCCAGGGCTCGGCGGCCAGGTTCTTTTCCGCGATCAGGTTCGTCGAGATGTCCCAGCCGCGGACGTTGCTTGACAGGATCAACTTGGTCTCGAGTTCGCGCTGGTGGTCCCTGCGCGCCTCGGCGTTGGGCACGAGCTGGTCATCCGCCACATCGTGGCCGACCACTTCCTTGAGGCTCTTGTCCGCGCCGTTGATGTCTTCGAATTCGACGTAGAGAACCGGATTGATGCGGTGCTCGCCCATCCACGGGCGGAAGCGGTTCTCGATGCGCCAGCCGGTGAATATCGCGCCCTCGCCGCCGGTGGCCTGGCCATCCAGGTAGAATTCGGTGGTCCACCAGGTCTTCACGCCGCACTCGAGTTCCATGATCGAGCTGAGGAAGTTACTGCCCGCCACCTGATCGAAGGCGACCTCCAAATTGCCGGGCTCCTCCATCTGCGCGCTGTAGGCGACGTAGTACGGCGCCTCGGCGGCGGGCAGGGCCGTAGCCGACAGCAGCAGTAGAGGGAAAAGCCAGTTGCAACTCATTTGCAAGTAGCGAGAATAGCACGGTCCGGCGTGGCTCCGCAGGCGGCCGCGCGTGTTACGCTACTTTGTGATGCAGCTTTCCGAGGTTTTACTGGCACTTGGCGAGGACACGTTCGGACAACTGGTGCGCCAGATTTCGATCGGCAAACTGAGAACGTACCAGCTCTACGAGTCGTTCAAGACGCGGGCCCACCTGGCCAAGCTCAACACCGAGAGCTTGCGCAAGGGCGTGCCCCGTTTCTGGGTACGGCTGGGCGCGGGCGAAGAGGAATTCGCGCGCGAACTGGCGCAAGCCGTGCTGATCGCGCACCTGGACATGATCCGCGCGGTGCTGGACGATCTGGGAATCCCGAACCAGGATGGCTTCTTCGACAAGAACGTCGATGCCACGAAGTACCTGACCGAGGGCTGGCAGGAGCGCGTGTACGAAAAGTTCCGCGGGACGTATCCCGAAACGGTCCTGCGCCTCTACATCAACCACCTGGGCTGGGAGTTAGGGAAGGCTGAGAAGGCGTTCATGCCGGCGTAGGCCAAAACGAGACTGGCCACGAATGGACACGAATGAACACGAATCGAACAAAGGGCCGGGCTGATCAGCTCGCCCTGCTTGCTTGAAAGAGCGGAAACATGTCTACTGTTTGAGTTGCCCTACAACTTCACTGCAGGCGTGAATCTCGCGGCCGAGCTCGATCGGCTGCGAATGCAGCGGACCGCTGGCGCCATCACCGAGGCGGCATATTACCGCGTGGTGGCTCACCTCCTCGACTCGTCCCCGGACGCGCCGCCTTCGACACCGGAGGACGCCGTGGTCACCTGCGCGCGCCGCATGGAGGCGCTCTTGGAAGACAGGCTCGGCGCTTCAGGCAGCGGGCTGGCCGAGAAAGCCGGCTCCGCGCGGGATCGTCTGCCTGCGGAACTGCTCGAAAGCCTCCGCGAAATCGCCCGGCTCTCGGAAGCAATTGGCCGCGACCTCGAATACCGCCTCGCCGACCCCACGGGCTTCCTCGCGCGCTGTGATCATACGCTTGTCGACCTGCTTCATCACCTGCCTCCGGCCAAGCCCACCACGTTCCTCAAGGGCCTGGCGCCTGGTCCCATGCCGCATCACCTCACGCGGGGCATCGTGCAGAAGATCCGCCCTGATAAGGGCGACCGATGCCGGCACACCGCCCTCCTCGAAGTGGACGGACGCATCCTGCAGCTCGAGTCGCCGGCCGCGATCCAGATCGCACGAGGCGACCACGTGGTGCTCCTCGGTTTGGACAGTGACAAAGCGACGTCCTACCGCAACGAGTCGACCGGTGCCACGGGCAGATTTGCACCAGAGTCTTTCTGGAAGGTGGCGGCCGTCGGTGGGGTGGTGGCGCTGGCGGGACTCGCCGCGGTTGTGCTCGCGGCCACCATGGGAGTCGAGAACTGGCGGGAAGGCTGGGGGCTTTGGAAGTACCTCCTCTTCGCTCTGGTGGGGGCTGCGCTGGCATTCATCGGCCTCCTTGTCACAGTCGTAGGCATCATGGTCCACACTTTCCAGCCGTCAATCGACGCGGCACTGAGAAGCCATAGCGCTGCTCCGATCCCGCCGCCGCCCCCCGCCTGATTCCGCCAAGCCGCGGGGGGCGGGCTTCAGCCCAATGCCACTCGTTTTTCCGGCGAGGGCTATGCTGGCCAGCCGAGGATAAGCAGGCCGGGCTAGCCGCCCACGAGCTGTCGGCGCAAGGCTGGGGCTTCCGTGGAGTCCTGCCGGGAGCTGCT
>DATNLV010000772.1:0-3439 GCA_035602665.1 Bryobacteraceae bacterium
CGTCGTTCGGCCCTCATAGCACTCCTCTTCGCGGCGTTCATCCCAGGCATCGGCGTTGCCGCGCCGGATCAATCGGCCGCCGAGCGCGGCACCGCGCTGGCCGAACAAGGGAACTGCGCCGACGCCATGCCGCTGATCCACGACGCGCTGGAACAGGTGGCCCAAATACAGGACCGCGATCTGAAGCGCCGCATGGGCGCCGCCGGCGTGCGGTGCGCGATGACGCTGAACCACCAGGGCGCCGCCACGTTGTTGCTGGCCTGGCTGGACCAGGAGTTCCCGAACGATCCCGAAATCCTGTTCATGGCTACGCACGTCTACTCGGACCTGGCGGCCCGGACGTCGCAGGAACTCATGGACGCCGCGCCCAATTCGCCGCTGGTGGTGGAGATCAACGCCGAGAAGTTCGAGAAACAGGGCGAGTGGAAGAAAGCCATCGCGGAATACCGCGTGCTGCTCGCGCGCGAACCTCACATGCCGGGGATTCACAACCGTATCGGCCAGATCATCCTGGCCATGCCGGCCACGGCGACGTCGAACGACGAGGCCCGCAAGGAGTTCGAACAGGAGTTGAAGGTCTATCCGCAGAACGCCGGGGCGGAATACTTCCTGGGCGAACTGGACCGCAAGGGTGGCCACCTGCCGCAGGCCATCGAGCATTTCAGGAACGCGACGAAGATCAATGCGGGTTTGCCGGAGCCATACTTCGGCCTGGGCCGGTGCCTGCTCGATTCCGACCACGCGGCGGACGCCGTGGGGCCGCTGGAGACGGCGGCGCGCCTCGCGCCCGGCAATCCGACGGTCCACTTCACCCTCGCGCACGCCTACCAGGAACTGGGACGCAAGGAAGACGCCGCCCGCGAATTCGCGCTCCAGAAAAGCACGTCCCAGAAGATCCAGCAGAACACCGAGACGGTGAAGCGGAATGTCTCGGGCGTGCCGGCGCCGGATAGTGGCGGCAAGTGAGGGCGGCGCTCCTGGCGGCTGGCACGGCGTGCGCCTTTGTGGCCGCAACCCTTGCGTTCCAACCGGCGCGGCCGCACTTCATCGATATCGCCGCCCGCTCGAAGTTCTCCTACATCAGCAACAACGATCTCTCGCCGCGTAAGTACTTCGTGCAGCCGATGGCCGGCGGCGTCGCCATCTTCGACTACGACAACGACGGCAAGATGGACATCTTTTTCACCAACGGCGCGAAGTTGCCGGAGCTGAAGAAGACCGGGCCCGCGTTTTATAACTGCCTGCTCCGCAACAAAGGCGACGGCACGTTCGAGGACGTGACCGCGAAAGCCGGGCTCCGCGGCGAACATCTCGACTACAACCTCGGCGTGGCCGTGGGCGATTACGACAACGACGGCTTCGAGGACATCTTCCTCTGCGGCGCCGCGCGGAACACGCTGTATCACAACAACGGCGACGGGACCTTCACCGATGTCACGGAGCAATCGGGCATCGGCAAGAAGCCTCCGGGGATACTGAGCGTGGGCGCGGCCTGGTTCGACTACGACAACGACGGGCTGCTGGATCTGGTAGTGGCCAACTATACCACCTGGACTCCGCAAACCGACCGGCGATGCGCCGTGGCCGGCACGGAATACTACTGCAGCCCGACGTTCTATCCGCCGGCGGCTCACCGGCTGTATCACAACCTGGGCCATGGCCGGTTCGAGGACGTGACCGAGAAATCCGGCTTCGCGGCCGCTCCGGGGAAGGGCATGGGAGTCTCCATCGCCGATTACAACGACGACGGCTACCAGGACGTCTTCATCGCCAACGATACGGAACCGAATTCTCTGTTCATCAATAAGGGCGACGGCACCTTCGAAGACCGGGGCCTGCAACTCGGTGTGGCCTACAACGACGAGGCGAAAGCTGTGTCCTCGATGGGCAGCGACGCCAAGGACTACGACAACGACGGCCGCGTGGACATCTTCGCGAACAACCTGATGGGGCAGATCTGGCAACTGTTCCGCAACCGCGGCGACTTCTTCCGCTACGTCCCGGACCAGGTCGGACTGCAGCGGCTCAGCCAGCCGCTTTCCGGCTGGAGCACCGCCTTCGTCGACTACGACAACGACGGCTGGAAGGATCTGTACTCCGCCAACGGCGACGTCGACAATGTAAAGCCGAACGCGCGGCAGCACGACACCATGTTCCGCAACGTGGGCGGGAAGCAGTTCGTGGACGCGTCGGAGCAAATGGGTGCGGGCTTTCTGCGCACCGGCTACCAGCGCGGATCGGCGATCGGCGATCTCAACAACGACGGCTTCGAAGATCTGGTGGTGACTTCGCTCATGGAGCGGCCGCGCATCCTGCTCAACTCGGCGGATAACGGGAATCACTGGCTGACGCTCGAGCTGGTGGGCCGCTATAGCAACCGCGATGCGATCGGGGCGAAGGTGAAGCTGACCACGGCCTCGGGGCGCGTGCTTTACGATCACGTTTCGGTCAGCGTGGGATTCATGTCCTCGAGCGACAAGCGGGTGCACTTCGGGCTGGGCGGCGAGAAGGGGATCGCGTCGATCGAGATACGGTGGCCGCGAGGCGCGATCCAGACGCTGAACGACGTCTCCGCCGACCGGTTTCTGAAGGTGGAAGAGCCGCTGCCAGGAGCCCCAAGCCACTGATATCCGGGACGTTCGCTCGGTAACGAACGTGCCGTAACGGCACGGCAACCGTTGTGAACTGGACATCCATCCGTGTGGAGCGCAGTATCACGTGTACCGAGAGTCTGTCTCGGCCGGTTCAATCCAACAAGGAGCGCAGATAGCGATGAACGTCTCGTTTTATGGCCACGTCAGGCAATATCACAACATCAAGGGCGAAATAGACGCCAACATTCACGAGGTCCTGGAAAGCGGCCAGTATGTGATGGGGCCGATGCTAAAGCGGTTCGAGAAAGAGCTGGCAGCCTATCATGGAACGAAGTACGCCGTCGGCGTAGGCAACGGCACGGACGCGCTGTGGCTCACTTTCATGGCGCTGGGGATCGGGCCCGGCGACGAGTGCATCACCACCACCAACACGTTCTTCGCCACCGCCGAGGCCATCTGGACGGCGGGAGCCACGGCCGTTTTCGTGGACTGCGACCCCAAGACCAGTTGCATCGATCCCGCCAGGATCGAGGCTGCCATCACGCCCAAGACGAAAGCGCTGGTTCCGGTGCATCTGTACGGCCAGTGCGCCGACATGAAGGCCATCCGGGCGATCGCGGACCAGTACAAACTGCTGGTGATCGAAGACAACGCCCAGGCGGTGGGCGCCCGGGGCAACGGCTTCCGGATCGCCGAACTGAGCGATGCCGCCTGCACCAGCTTCATCATCCAGAAGAACCTGGGCACGTTCGGAGACGGCGGCGCCGTCGTCACCAACAACTCCGAGGTGGATCGCATTATCCGCAAGCTGCGCAACCACGGCTCCGACAAGCGGTCCTGCCACA
>DATNLV010000773.1:0-3069 GCA_035602665.1 Bryobacteraceae bacterium
CCGGCCTCGACCGGTGCGCTTGACACTGCATTCCAGTATTCGCCGTGAATAAACACCTTTCCCGCGGGCGCCAGCGCGGTATACGCGAAGCCGATCTCGTCCACCATCCCCGCCGCGCCGGTCTGCACCTTGGCGCGCCGCGCCCGAACGGCCAGCGTCAGAAGGAAGCTGGTCACCAGGGCGAACGGCAGGACCACCGCCAGCGCCGTCGCGAGGTGTATGCGCAGCTCCGGCGCCGGACTCTCCACCAGCATCAGCGCGCCCAACACCATGGCCAGCGCTCCCGCCGCCGTCAACACGCCGTGCGTCGCGAGCTTCGCCTCCAGCACAAACAGCACCATCGCAAGCACCATCAGCGCCGCCCCGCCCCAATTGATCGGCAGCACCGAAAGCGCCGACAAGCTGACCACAACCAGAATTGCTCCGAACACGCCGGGTGCGATCATCCCCGGGTGCGTGAATTCCACATAGATGCCCAGCGCGCCCAGAATGAACAGAATGAATGCCAGGTTGGGATCGGCGATGGCGGCGATGAACCGCTGGCGCAGCGTGGGGCTGTATTCAACCACCTGCGGCGCCGCCAGGTGCAGCGTCTGTTTGCTGCCGTCGAACCTTGTAATCTCGCGGCCATCGAGCTGGCGGAAGAGCTCCGCTTCGCCGGCGGCGACGACCTCGATCAAATGGCTGTCCAGCGCTTCTTTGTCGGTGAACGATTTCGCGTCGTAGACGGTCTTCTCGGCCAGTTCGGCGTTGCGCCCGCGCTTGGTCGCGATGCTGCGGATCAGCGCCGCGGCGTCGTTCTGCACCTTGCGCGCCATGGTGGCTTCCATCTGCCCGCCGAACATGGAAACCGGCGTGGAGGCGCCCGTGTTGGTGGCCGGAGCCATCGCCGCCACGTCGGCCGCTTCCAGAATGAAGAACCCTGCCGAGGCCGCGCGCCCTCCGCTGGGCGTCACATAAGTGACCACTGGCACCGGCGATGCGACGATCTCCCGGATGATCTCACGCATGGCGTCCATCAGGCCGCCCGGCGTATCGATGCGTACCAGAACGATGGCCGCGTTCTCCTGTTTGGCCTGCTCGATGGCCCGCCCGACCACCTCTGCCGTAATGGGGTGGACGATGGCGTCGATATCGACCGCGACCACTCTTTGGGCGCTCGCCGCGCCAGCCCCGGCAAGCAGAGCAATAGCCGCCGTAAGAGCCTGAAATCTCAAAGCAGAATCAATATACCACTTACGCAACACCGAGCCGCGACCGTCTTACCGAGCCGCGACCGCCAGGGAGCGGCCTTCAGCCCCGCCCGCCGGTCGCGGCTCGCGGTGCTGACGGTTCACTGAGGTTACAGGACAGGCAGGACGCGGATCAGCGGGACGCGAGAACGATTACTTCAGGCGAGTGTTGACTGGCCGTCATGGGGAATTCGTGCGCCCCTAACTTGACTCCGGACGTGTACCCGGCAAACCAGATGGCGGCGAGCGCGTAGTTGTTGTTGTCGTCGTGGTTGAACACCACGCTGGATTGCTGTGGCGCGCTGGCGAGCATGGCCGCATTGCCCGCGAACAGAATCGTATGCCGGTTGTCGCTGCTCCGCAGCGCCAGAAGCCGGCCAAAGCCGGCGCGGCTGATCGAGTAATCCCCGGCCGGCATGGCCGTGTTGTTGATGCTGAACTGGAACGGAACAGAGACCCGCAGCGCCGCCGGCGACTGCGCGTAAACGGACATCGCCGCCGCTGCCAGTAGCACGGCGGGAGCAACGGACAATCTGAAACTCATGCAAACCCCTCCTCGTTGAGTTGCCTTACATGGAGTGATACGCACGGCGCGCCGATCCGTTTGCGCTCGGAACAAGATGGGAGCAGACCTTTTACAACGGGGTTTCAGGCCCTCAATGGAACCGTGGTGGCGGCGGCGCGTATACTCAGAAAGTCGAAGTGCGATCGGAGGAACCTTGGTCGAAAAATCCGAAAGACGCAGCCGTCTGCTGGTGGCGGCCGGCGTGGCATGTCTCATAGCGGTCTTCATTCTCCAACTCTGGTTGTCGATGCGGCGGACTTCGCAATCGTGGGACGAGGGCGATCACATCTTCGCCGGCTACATGTCCTGGACCACCGGCGATTTCGGCCTGAACCCGGAACATCCGCCACTGCTCAAGCTCGTGGCGACCGCGCCCCTGCTGCCTTTGAAGCTCAAAGTCCCGAAGATAGGCCACCGCTTCTTCAAGGAAGAGGCATTCGAGGGCGGCCGCGAATTCGTGTTCGGAAACGATCCGGATCAGATCCTGTCGCGCACGCGCACGGCGGCGTCCATCTTCGTGGTGGCGCTGTTACTCACGGTGTTCTTCGCCGCCCGCGAGATGTTCGGAACCGGCGCCGGTTTCCTGGCCCTCGCGCTGCTGGTGTTCGAGCCGAACCTGCTGGCGCACGCGGCTTACGTCACCACCGACACCGCGCTCTCCTTCGGCCTGTTCGCGACGGTCTATGCGTTCTACCGCTACGTGAAGGCGCCGTCCCTCTGGCGCCTGGCGCTGACCGGCCTGGCGGCGGGAGTGGCCCTCGGATCCAAGCACACGGGCATCCTGGTGTTCCCCATCCTGACGCTGCTCCTGGTATGCGAGGCTCTCGTGAGCCGTGGAGAAGGCGCCATCGGAGCCCAGGCGGCGCAGGCCGGCAAGCGGGCGCTCAAGCTGGTGGCGCCCCTGATCGCGGCGGGCCTCATCGCGCTCGTGGTGCTCTGGGCCTGCTACGGGTTCCGCTACAGCGCGCGGCCGGCCGGGCTGGCGTTGGCCCCACCGCTGGCCGGCTATGCGCAACAACAGTTGAAGCCCACCGAAGCCAACGGCATCAACCTGCTGGCCAGATGGCACGTGCTGCCGGAGTCCTATCTCTACGGGTTGACGGACGTGCGGGGACTCGCGTCGTGGTTCCCGAGTTACATCTTCGGAAAGGTCTACCCGAACGGCGTCTGGTATTACTTCCCGGTGGCGTTCGCGATAAAGTCCACGCTGGCGCTGTTCGCGTTTCTGCTGCTCGCCGTGGCGGCCATCGCTACGCGAAGGCTGAAGAACGG
>DATNLV010000785.1:0-5270 GCA_035602665.1 Bryobacteraceae bacterium
TTGCCGCCGACTCCTGGCACAACGTCACCTTCACCGCGGGCGAAGTGAAAGAGCCGCGCCGAAACCTGCCGTTGTCCCTGGCGCTGGGATCGTCGCTGGTCATCACGCTGTACCTGTTGGCGAACGTGGCGTATCTGGTCACGCTGCCGCTCGCGGCGATCCAGCACGCGCCCTCCGATCGCGTCGCCACCGCTGCCCTCGAAGTGATCCTGCCCGGCTCCGGAACTGCGATCATGGCGCTGGCCATCATGGTCTCGACGTTCGGCTGCATCAACGGCCTGATCCTGGCGGGCGCGCGCGCCTACTACGCCATGTCGCGCGACGGTTTGTTCTTCCGCGCCGCGGGCGAGCTGAACCAGGCGCGCGTGCCGGGGGTCTCGCTGGTGCTGCAGGGCGTGTGGGCGGCGGTGCTGGTGCTGCCCAGGGTGTACGATCCGGTGGCCGGCAAGTATGGCAATCTCTACAGCAACCTGCTCGACTACGTGATCTCAGCGGCTCTGCTGTTCTACATCCTGACGATTCTGGGTCTGTTCCGGATGCGGCGCACGCGGCCCGATGCGGAGCGGCCCTACCGGGCTTTCGGTTATCCGGTGGTGCCCGCCCTGTACATCCTCGGGGCAGGCACCGTGCTCGCGGTGCTCTTCGTCTACCGTCCCGCTACGACGTGGCCGGGCTTTGCGATCGTGCTGCTTGGGCTGCCTGTGTACTGGCGGATCCAGCGGCGGTCCAACTGAGCACCCGGTCCAGCGCCGCAGCGGTCTCCTTGTCCAACACCGCGCCCGGTGGACGCGTCCCCGCCCAGGCGATCGCGCCGCGCCTTCGCAGCACCTCCTTGCGGATCGCCATTCCAATTCCCTCCTGGAACTCGAAGCGCATGACCGGGACATTGCGATAGAAGACGTCCGCGGCACCGTCTACGTCGCCGGAGCGGAACCGCCGGTAGATCTCCACCAGAACTTCGGGAAACGCGAACCCAGTCATCACGCCCGCTGCGCCGCTCATCAGTTCCTCCAGCATGAACACTCCGCCCAGCCCACCGAGCACACTGACATCGACGCCTTCCGCGCGCGCCAGAATCTGCGCCGTCTTGAGCGGAGTGGGCGGATCCTCGAGCTTGATGGTGCGGGCGAGCGGCGTCTCGCGCGCGATCCGCGCCAGCAGCCACGGCTCCATTGTGTAGCCGGAGATCGGCGGGTAGTCCTGCACCACGATCGGAATCTCGACGGCCTCCGCCAGAGCCGCGAAGTGCCGGACCACGGCGTCGGAGTTGATCTTCGGCATACGCGGCGGGCTCACCATGATCGCGGCGGCGCCGGCCTCGCGCGCGGCGCGGCCGTACCCGATCGCCAGGCCCAGCCCCTCGGCAGTCGCACCGGCAATGACGGGAACGCGGCGCGCCGCCTGATCGATCACCGTTGCGAGCACCAGCGCACGCTCGCGTTCGTCCAGGCGCGACACTTCACTCGTGACGCCCAGCGCCGTGAGCCCGTTGACGCCCGCCGCGATGAAAAGATCGACCACCCGGCGGAGGCTCTCCGTATCGACGCTGCCATCGGCGAGGAACGGTGTCGGCAAAACCGAAAACACACCCTGAAATTTCACGTGGGCTCCTTCAAAGAATTGCGGTCTCGCACAACAGGCGGCTCTCGGCGAAGCGCGCCAACCCGAGAGCCTCGGTATCCACCAGGCTCGAGCGCCCGTCCAGAATAAGGTCCGAGAGAATGCGCCCCGTCGCCGGAGAATGCATCACTCCGTGGCCGCTGAAGCCGTTGGCCAGCCAGAAGCCGGGCACTCCCGGCGCGGCGCCCAGAATGCAGTGGTGGTCCGGTGTCATTTCGTACAGGCCCGCCCAGACGCGCTTTGGATTCACCTCGGCCTCCGCCAGGCAAGGCACGCGCTCCACACCGCGCGTCAGCACCTTCTCGACGAAAGCAGAGTCAACCGACATCTTGTACCCCGGCCTCTCCTCCGGATCGTTCCAGGCCAGCAGCAGACCGCGACCCTCCGGGCGGAAATGGAAACCGGTCGCCATATCGACCACCATGGGCGCATGGTGCGAGATGCAGTCGAACGGCTCCGTCGGCGCCAGCATGCGACGCAGAGGCGCCACCGGCAGATCCACGCCGGCCGTTCGCGCGATCGGAGCCGCCCACGCACCGGCGGCATTGACGACGTTCCGAGTGGAGATGAACCCGCGGCTCGTCTGAACGCCATCCGGCCGGACCTCAAGAGCCTCGACACTACGGAAGAGGCGCACGCCACGTTCGATGGCCCGCTTCAGGAAGCCGTTCATGACGCTGTGAGGATCGACGAAACCGTCCGACGAGCAGAAACTCCCGCCCAGGATGTCGTCGCCGCGCAACTGCGGAACCAGGCGCAAGACGTCCTCCGCCTTGAGGAGTTCAGCGTTCGTCAGCCCCAGCGAAGCCTGGCGCTTGTAGTTGGCGCGCAGCGCATCGAGTTGCCGTGGCTCGGTGGCGACAAACAGATAGCCCTGGCGGCGATAGCCCGCGGGATGCCCGGTCATCTCCTCGAAGTTCTCAAAAAACGGAATCGAGTGAAGGGACATCCGGATGTTGGCTTCGGTGGCGAATTGGGCGCGCACGCCGCCCATGCTCTTGCCCGTAGAGCCTTTTCCGGGGTGCGATTCGCGCTCCAGGATCACGACATCGCGGCAGCCGCGCTCGGCCAGATGCCAGGCGATACTACAGCCAACGATCCCCGCCCCGATGATGACCACGTCCGCCGACGACATGTTCCCGCCCCTCGGGCGCAGATTGGGAAAGTCCCCTCGCGCCCGTTGTATACATTATAGTATGCACGCCGTATCAGCGCGAAAACCGGGCTCGCCGGGGCCTGGACGTCGCGTTGAAAACTATACGTTCGCGCCGAAGGCCAGCAGGCGGCCATCGCAATCCTTCACAACGAACTCGCGCGAGTGCCATGGCATGTTGCCCAGCCCCCGAGTGAACTCGACGCCATGGGCTGCATACTCGGCGTAGAGTGCGTCGGCATCATCGACCAGCAGGTACGCGTCGAGCAATTCGTCCGGGTATTTGTGCGGATTCGCGGTGGGCGGCTCGGCGCAGCGGAAATGAATCAGCTGGCGGTCGCGCGCCACGATGGCGTAGACCGGAGGGTCCTGCCACGAGCCGAGACATTCGAATCCGAGCTTGTCTTTGTAATAGGCGAGCGTAGCGGGGATGTCCATGGTGAAAAACAGCGGCGCAATCCGGCGGATCATATCCCAACTCTAACGGATTTCAATAAGAGGAACTTTGACGCGGTAATTCGAATAGATTCGCGGCCCTGGACCCGCCGTAGCCGACGCGCTGCGTTCGCCAGGGCGCACCGTGGCGCCTCAGCTCACCTTCTCCGCGATCGATTTCGCCTGCAGGAACAGCATCAAATAGTCCGGCCCGCCGGCCTTCGAATCCGTCCCCGACATGTTGAACCCGCCGAACGGGTGCGCCCCCACCATCGCCCCGGTGCACTTCCGGTTGAAGTACAGGTTGCCGGTGAAGAACTCCGCCGCCGCCCGCCGGATCTTCTCGCGGTTCTTCGTGTACACCGCGCCCGTCAGCCCGTACTCGGTCGCATTCGCCAGCTCGAGCGCCTCGTCGAAGTCCTTCGCCTGCGTGACTGCCAGCACCGGCCCGAAGACTTCCTCCTTGAACAGCCGCGCATCCTTCGGCACGTCCGCAATCACCGTCGGCCGCACGAAGTAGCCGTCGCCCTCCGCCGCCACGCCTCCCGCGATCAGCCGGCCGTCGCTCTTGCCGATCTCGATGTAGCGCAGAATCGATTGCCGCGCCCGCTCGTTGATCACCGGCCCCATGTAGTGCGACGGCTCCTCGGCCGCGCCCACCCGGATCGCATCCACCTTGCTCCCGAGCTTCTCCAGAAACTCGTCGTAGACCGCCGCGTCCACAATCGCGCGCGAGCACGCCGAGCACTTCTGTCCCTGGTACCCGAACGCGGAAGCCAGCACGCCCGCCACCGCCGCGTCCACATCCGCTTCGCTATCGACAACGATGGCGTCCTTGCCGCCCATCTCCACGACAACGCGCTTGATCCAGATCTGCCCCGGCTGCGGCTTGGCCGCCAGCTCGTTGATCCTCAGCCCGACTTCCTTCGATCCGGTGAAGGACACGAAGCGCGTCTTGGGATGCTCGACCAGCACATCGCCCACCACCGCTCCGCTACCCACCAAGAGCGAGAAGCTGCGCTCCGGGAAACCGGCCTCGGCGAGCACCTCGGCAAACTTGGCCGCGATGGTCGGCGTGTCGCTCGAAGGCTTCATCACCACCGTGTTGCCGGTGACCAGCGCCGCGCCCGTCATCCCCACCAGAATCGCGAGCGGGAAGTTCCAGGGTGGAATCACCACGCCCACGCCGAGCGGCACATAAACGAGTTCGTCGCGCTCGCCGGGAAGCTGCACCAGTTCCGGCGGCGTGCTCAGGCGCACCATCTCGCGGGCGTAGTATTCGCAGAAGTCAATGGCCTCGGAGACGTCGGCCTCGGCTTCGATCCAGGTCTTGCCGGCCTCATAGACCAGCCAGGCGTCGAACTCCAACTTGCGAGCGCGGATAATGGCAGCGGCGCGCAGCAGCATGGCCACGCGCTCGGCGACAGGCGTGCGGCTCCATTCGGGAAAGAAAGCGTAGGCCTCCTCGATCGCCCGCTTCGCCAGTTCGGGCGTGGCTTTCTGATGAACGCCGACGACTTCGGCCGGATGCGACGGATTCAGCGACGTGAGTTTGTCGCCGGTCTTGAAGCGCTGGCCGCCGATCAGGATGTCGTAGTCGCGACCGAGCTGGCCGCGGACCTCCGCCAGCGCGCGCTCCATGGCGGCGCGATTCTCGGCCACCGAGAAGTCCACAGTCGGCTCATTCTGGAAGGGTGCAAGGCCCTCAACGGGAACTGCGGTTGTGCTCATGACGCTAATCCTCCGCTAGTGTTTTCTCGAGATTGTTCCAGTCCGGCGGCTCAACGCCCAGCAAGTTGTGGACGAAGAAATCCAGCCGCTTCCGTTCCCCATAGGGGCCGCCGGGCGTGTGACCCTGGCCGGGCAGCACCAGCAAATCGAAGACCTTGTGCGCCTTAACGAGGGCGTTGACCACCTGCATCGTCGAGGCCGGGTCCACGTTCGTGTCCAGTTCTCCCACGGTAAGCAGCAGCTTGCCCTTCAGCCGGGGAGCGTTGACGACGTTCGAATCGGCCACGTACTCAGGCCCAAGCGGCCAACCCATCCACTGCTCGTTCCACCA
>DATNLV010000787.1:0-5962 GCA_035602665.1 Bryobacteraceae bacterium
GTGACGATCAAAATCGTGTACAGCGAAAATGCGGCGAAGAGCCGCCGCGAAACAAAGCGGCTACCCCACCAGGCGACCATGGTCATTTCGGTGTGTCCGCTCGGAAAACAATCGTAGCGGGCGGACTCCAGGCGGTTGAGGGTGGCCTGCATCGATTCGAAAAGCCAGAGCCCGTGAAGGTCCACGTGCTGCAGGTGCGCCAGAAAAAATCGCGGCCCGCGCACCGGAACCAGCAAGTAGCCAAGGTAGGAAGCCAGGAAGCCCAGCGCCACCAGGAAACCGTAGTAGCGGAACTCCGGGTACCGCTTCTTCCACCAGATGGCGATCGCCACCAGAACCACCGAGGGAATAAACAGCGTGTAGGCGATCTGCAGGAACTCGGTGAGCAGCGGATTCTGCACCCGCTCGAGCCACACGGTAGGGTGCGCTCCCCAGATCCTGTAGTCGAGCGATGCGATCTCGGCATCGTAGTCCACCGTCCGGATCGCGGGGACCAGCATACCCATTTCCCAGTAAAAGATCGGAATGTATGCTAGGGGATACCAATAGCGAAACAGATTCACCGCTTGGGGCTGAGAGCTCGCCCGCGCCGAGAACACGATCAGCGCGGCTCCAGCAGCGTGGGCAGCCATCAGCAGCGCTGCGCCGGGCACCTTGCCGTAGTTCACCGCAATGAGAACGGCCACGCCGGCCAGGTAGCCGAGGAACAGGCGGTCGACGGCCCAGAAGCCGGGGATCCGGGCCGGCGCATGCGTGGCGCTCACCACTTCAGCCATTTTGAATCTTTATACCACGCCAGCGTCTCTTCGAGGCCCTCCCGCAGGCCGCGCGCCGGTTGAAAGCCCAGCTCCTGGCGGGCCCGCGTGGGATCGCAGGTCCAGTACCGGCAGCGCGCCTCGATGATCTTCTGGCGCGAAACAATGCCGGGTTTGCCGCTGAGGCGCGAGACTCCCTCCGCGCACCAGCCGGCCAGATACGCGAGCCACGCTGGCACACCGAGCGTGCGGACGCGCCGGCCCATGATGGCGGCCGCGGTCTGGGCGAAGGCGGTCCACGAGACCGGCTCGGGGTTCGCAACGAAGTAGGTGCGTCCGGCCGCCGCCTCGCTCGAGACCGCCAGCCAAATGGCCTCGGCCAGGTCTTTCACGTGGATGTAGCTGAAGTAGGATTCCGGGCGGCCGATGCGCACCATCAGGCCCTTGGCGACGGACCGGAACACCTCGAATACGTCCGTGTCCCGCGGCCCGTAGACCACCGGCGGCCGCAGAATCGCCGCCCGGTCGGCCAGCGTGGAGGCCCGCACGGCGCCTTCGGCGGCCAGCTTCGAGCGGCCGTACCAGGTGAGCGGGTGCGGCGTCGCGTCCTCGTCCAGCGGCTGTAGACCGGGACTGGGCCCGATGGCGGCCAGGCTGCTCACGTGGACAAATCGCCGCAGCGAATCGCCCTGCCGCCTGCAGGCGTGCAGCAGGTTCTCGGTGGCTCGCAGGTTGCCCTGGTAGAACGCGTCCTCAGAAAGCGCCTTGGTGACGCCTCCGACGTGCGCCACAACGTCCGCGCCCTCGACGGCTGCCTCGAGTCCCGTCCCGGCCGCCAGGTCCCCCTGCACCAGCTCGACGCCTTCGCGAGGGAGGTACCGCAACGAGCTGGACGCCCGCACCAGGCACCGCACGCGCGCACCCCCCGCCACCAGTCGCTCCACGACGTGGCTTCCGACGAACCCCGTGCCTCCCGTAACCAGAATCTTCATAAACTGTGGGGCAGGACTCCAGTCCAGCAGCGGGTCTCCAGACCCGCCGAAGCCGGACGTGCACTCAGCCCGTTCGCCCCCGCACGCTTCATCTTCGCCTCGCGCCGCACTAACGCATCATACAGCGAACCGGGCCCTCCGCTATACTCGTGACTAAGGAGGGGTTTTCGCAAATGCACCACATCGGATTCCAGACCGTTCTCGCGTTGTTGGCCCTGCCCGTGGCGGCCGCATCGCTTTTCGCGGCCGACGCGGTCCCATCGGCGGGCCAGCCGGCGCCCGGCTTCACGCTGCCGTCCCAGGATGGAAGCAAGATCGCATTGAGCGATCTCAAGGGCAAGTGGGTGGTCTTGTATTTTTATCCCAAGGACAATACGCCCGGCTGCACCATCGAAGCGCACAACTTCCAGCGCGATCTGGCCAAATATGAGCAGCTCAACGCCATGATCGTCGGCGTCAGCGTGGATTCCACCGACAGCCACCAGGATTTCTGCGCCAAGCAGGGGCTGACTTTCAAGCTGCTGGCGGATACCGAAAAGAAGGTGTCGGACCAGTACGGCTCGCTCCGCCCCAACGGAATGGCGGCGCGCAACACCTTCCTGATCGATCCCGACGGCAAGCTGGTGAAGGTCTGGACCGCGGTCAACCCCGCCGGCCACAGCGAAGAGGTTCTGGCGGCGCTAGGCGCCGCGACCGGCAAATAGGCTGTGGGGCAGGCGTCCACGCCTGCACCGGGTCTCCAGACCCGCCAGAATGCGGCTCGGTGATGCTACCCCAGCTTCTTCATCAGCCACGCCATGTTGCGGCCGAGGGTATGCATCGTCTCGATCCCCTCGGCGTCGCTTTCAACCTCGCCGATTTCGCGGCCGATGGCGATGTTCCAGTAAGAAGAGCCGGGCACGATCATCTCGCTGATCAGGAAGAAGTGATTCAGCGCGTCGAAGGCGTGGATCGCTCCCGCCCGCCGCACCGCCACCACCGCCGCGCCGGTCTTGCGCCGGAACATGCCCCCGTTGGCCCGCGCCACCAGGCAGGCCCGGTCGATAAGTCCCTTGATTTCCGGTGAAATGTCGGCGACATAAGTGGGAGATCCCAGGATAATTCCGTCGGCAGCGTCCATTTTAGCGATGCATTCGTTGCCGAAATCGTCTTTTTGCGCGCAGCGGCGGTCTTTCTTCTTCGAGCACTCCCGGCACGCCAGGCAGCCGTGGATCTTCTTCCCGCTGAGCTGGACCAGTTCGGTCTCGATCCCCTCCTTCTCCATCTCGCCCAGCACGTGCCGGAGGAGAATGGCGGTGTTTCCGTCTCGACGTGCGCTTCCACTGATGGCGACGACTTTCATAACCTGCTGTTGTACCGCAGATCGGCCGCGCGCCGCCACCTCGCGCCCATCACGGGGGTGCGACATGGGGGGCGGGCTTGAGCCCGCGTGGGGCTTCAGCCCCGCCGGCGGCGCAGCGGAACTCAAGTTCCGCGCGGGCTGAAGCCCGCCCCCCGCGGCCCCTGCCCCGGTGTGCGCGCACAAAAAAACGCCGGACGTTTCCGCCCGGCGTTTCCTTAAAGCTGATAGCTGAGTAACCGAAGGCTACTCCGCGTCGAAAGGCTCCAGCTCGACACCCGGCTCGGCCTCGGTGAGGCCGCCCGCGTAGTGCAGCCGGGTCTCGTCGGCGTAGCCTTCCAGTCCCTCGGGAACAGGCGGCTCGGCCTCTGCCAGCGCCTCTTCCTCGATCTCCTCGCCCGCGATCTTCACCCGGCGGTAATACTCCATGCCGGTTCCGGCGGGAATGAGGCGGCCCATGATCACGTTCTCCTTCAGGCCGCGCAGGTAGTCCACCTTGCCGTTGATGGCGGCTTCGGTGAGCACGCGCGTCGTCTCCTGGAAGGAAGCGGCGGAGATGAACGAATCGGTCGAAAGCGAAGCCTTCGTGATGCCGAGCAGCAGCGCTTTGCCCTGCGCCGGCCGGCCTCCCGCGAGGATCACCTTCTCGTTCTCTTCCCGGAACTTGAACTTGTCGACCACTTCCTCCGGCAGGAATTCCGTGTCGCCGATGTCCTCGATCCTGACCCACCGCATCATCTGCCGGACGATGGTTTCCAGGTGCTTGTCGTTGATGTTGACGCCCTGCAGACGGTAAACTTCCTGGACCTCGTTCACCAGATACTTCTGCAGTTCGGTCTCGCCGAGCACGTCCAGGATGTCGTGCGGGTTGCGCGGGCCGTCCATGAGAGGATCGCCGGCCTTCACACGGTCGCCCTCCTGCACGTTGATGTGGATACCGCGCGGAATCAGGTATTCGCGCTCCTGCCCGTCGTCGCCGCGGATGATGACCTTGCGCTGGGCCTTCACCACTTCGCCGAACTTCACCGTGCCGTTGATCTCCGCGATGATGGCGGTCTCGCGCGGCTTGCGCGCTTCGAACAGTTCCACCACGCGCGGCAGGCCGCCCGTGATGTCCTTGGTCTTGGTGGTGGCGCGCGGAATCTTGGCCAGCACATCGCCGGCGTGGACTTCCTCGCCTTCCTTCACCGTCAGGTGAGCGTGGGTCGGCATGAGATAGCGCTTTTCTTCGCCGCGGCCGCCGCCGGCCGGACGCACTACCAGGGTCGGCATGCGCTTCTCATCCGGGGAATCCATCACCACCCAGTGAGACATGCCGGTGATCTCGTCCATCTGCTCCTGGAGCGAGATACCTTCGATCAGGTCCTTGAAGTGGACCACGCCGCTGACTTCAGTCAGAATCGAGAAGGTGTACGGATCCCACTCCACCAGGATCTCGTTGGCCTTCACCTTGGCGCCGTTTTCGACGCGCAGCTTGGCGCCGTACACCACCTGGTAGCGTTCCTTCTCGCGGCCCTTCTCGTCCACCACCGCCAGGATGCCGTTGCGGTTCATCACCACCAGCTCTCCGGCCTTGTTGCGGACCGTCGCGACGGCGATGTACTTGGCGTAGCCGTCGGACTTGGTGTCCTGCGTGTTCTGCTCGCTGACCCTGGTTGCCGCGCCGCCGATGTGGAACGTACGCATGGTGAGCTGTGTGCCCGGCTCGCCGATCGACTGCGCCGCGATCACGCCCACCGCTTCGCCGCGCTCGACCAGCCGCCCCGTAGCCAGATTGCGCCCGTAGCAGAGCTTGCAGACGCCGCGCTTCGATTCGCACGTCAGCACCGAGCGGATCTTCACGCGCTCGATACCGGCCGTCTGAATCGCCGCCGCCAGTTCCTCGGTGATTTCCGAGTTGACGCCGACAATCAGGTTGCCTTCGTAATCCACCTGGTCTTCGAGAGCGACGCGGCCCACGATGCGGTCGCGCAACGCCTCGATGATTTCGCCCGATTCCACGATCGGCTCGACGTAGATCCCCTTGGTGGTCCCGCAGTCGCTCTCGGTGACGATCACGTCCTGCGCCACGTCCACCAGGCGGCGCGTCAGGTAGCCCGAATCCGCCGTCTTCAGCGCGGTATCGGCCAATCCCTTGCGGGCGCCGTGCGTCGAGATGAAGTACTGCAGCACGTTGAGGCCTTCGCGGAAGTTGGCCGTGATGGGCGTCTCGATGATGTCTCCGGAAGGCTTGGCCATCAAGCCGCGCATGCCGGAGAGCTGGCGGATCTGCTGCTTCGATCCGCGGGCGCCGGAGTCGGCCATGATGTAAATCGGGTTGAGGTAGCGGCCGGTCCGGTCGTCCTCTTCCATCACCTTGAACATTTCTTCCGAAACGCGTTCGGTGACGCGCGACCAGATTTCGATGATCTTGTTGAGGCGCTCACCGTTGGTGATGGCGCCCTCGATGTACTGGTTCTGAACCGCGATGACGTCGCGCTCGGCGTCCTTCACCAGCACCGGCTTCGATTGCGGCACCACCATGTCGTCGATACCGATCGAAATGCCGGCGCGCGTGGCGTAGTTGAAACCCAGGTCCTTCACACGGTCGAGCATCGCCACCGTGGTCTGCAAGCCGAACCGGAGGTAGGAGTACTGCACCATCTGCGCCAGGCCCTTCTTCTTGAGGAGGCCGTTGATGAACGGCATGTCCTCCGGCATGGCGTCGTTGAAAATAACGCGCCCCACCGTGGTCGCCATCTCGACTTTCTCGTAGACGGCGGGCTCGGTGTGCAGGATGTTCTGGTTGTCGAACGCCTTGGTCAGGTCGATCACGCGGCCCGAATAGCGCAGCGTGATGGGGGTCAGCGTCTCCACTTCGCCCATCTCGAGCGCGA
>DATNLV010000801.1:0-7897 GCA_035602665.1 Bryobacteraceae bacterium
TGTGGATGTACGGAACTCCATGGCACGGCGAGGCCAAATTTGCCATGCCCGGAAGAGCCAGACTCAACCGCATCTTTATTCTTGAGCACGGCGTGGCCAATGAAATCACTCCGCTCCCCCGTTCCCGCGCGGTCGGCGAAATGTTTGCACGTTGTTTCCCGCCGTTTCACAGTGCCGCTGCCCTGGCTCGCACCGTAACTTTTCTCGATCGCATGCTCGACGCCGTCCCTTGCTATCAATTTCAGTTCGTTCCCAACGCCAGCGCTGTCGCCGCCGTGGTTGGTTTCCATGATTAAACAGCCAACCATTACGCAGCGCAGCGCGGCCTTCGGCGAACTTGCAGATGAGTTACTGGCGAGCCGCCTCTCATTTCGCTTTCAGGCTCAGGGCAGCAGCATGCTGCCGGTAATTCAGGACGGCGAGATCCTGCACGTGCAGCCGGCCAACCACCGGCTCAAAGTCGGCGACATCGTCTTGTTCCGCCAGGGGACCAGCTTCAAGGCGCACAGAATCATCCGCAAGCAGAAAGACCACTTCACTACTCGGGGGGACGCAGGCATCGACGCAGATGCTGCGATCCAGAAGGGGCAAATCGTGGGCAAAATTACAGCCAAGGAATGCGGGGAAAGCGGAGCCGTTATCCGCCTGGACAGTCTGCAAGCACGAATGATCTTCTTCGCGATGGAAGCGCGCCGAAGGGCTCGAAAATATTTCTCCCGCTCCCATGGCTTCGCCGGCGCCGCGCTCTTGCTTTGCTTCCTGCTGTCGCTCGCAGCTCCTTCCGCGTTTTCCCAGGTAACGCTGGATGCTCCCGCAGCCTTCGCGCTCACCTCCGTCAACAATGCTGCGGCCGGAACTACGGTCTACAACGGCACCATCACCGGCGGCGCCGCCAACGCCTACGTCGGAGTCGTTTTTACAGTTGCCGGCTTTGGCACCGCCGCTAACAACGGGACCTTTACTTGCACCGCCAGCACTGCCGCCACCCTCACCTTGAACAATGCCGCAGGCGTCGCGCAGGTTCAGGCCGCCACCGCCACGGCGTCGCCCAGCAGCAGCCTAGCCCAGGTCGCGACCCAGGCTGCCAGTACCGTCACCCTTGCCCATAACAACGTCACTGGCACAAATCTGGTTCTGGTGGTGGGCGTCTCAGTGAACGTTTCGGTCCAATCGGCGTTTACTCTCACTCAGGTCGGCAATGCCGCGGGCGGTAACACGCTGTACACCGGCACAATTACGGGCGGCGCCGCCAACGCCTACGTCGGATTAAGTTTTACCATCACTGGATTCACGACCGCCGCAAACAACGGAGTCTTCACCTGCACGGCCAGCACCGCCACCACCCTGACCCTGAACAATGCCGCGGGGGTCGCCGAGGTCCATGCCGGAACCGCACAGACCATTGCCTTCCAGTCGCTCAGCTCCGTGACCTACAACGGTGTGGCCATGACCCGCGCCGGATTCCACAACGACTCCATCAATGTTCGCCGGGTGGAGATGTGGTACATGATCAATCCCCCCGCCGGCAACCACAATGTTGCGGTCACCGAAAGCATTGTCGGCAACACCGCCGGCCTGGGCACAGTGGTCGGCGCCACCACCTTCGCGGGCGCCGACCAGACCACGCCCATCCGCGCCTTCGCCTCCAATGACGGCGGCGCCAGCACTACCCAGGCCAACGTGACGGTTGCGAGTGGCCCCAACGACTTGGTGTTAGACACCCTGGCGATCGATGGGAACCATACCGTTACTGCCGCCAGCGGTACCCAGGTTCCGCAGTGGGCCGCCGCCAGCGGCGCCACGGCCATGGATATCTACGGCTACGGCTCGACCCACGGCGGCGCCGCCAGCGTCCCCATGTCGGAGACTCTGAGTGCCGCTTCGCGCTGGTCCGATGCCGCCGTTTCCATCCAACCTTCGCAGACCGATCTGAGCGTGACTGTCAGTGGCACGTCCCAGCTGTTTCCCACAAATCTCGTCTACACGATCACGGTGACCAATAACGGTCCCGCAGCGGTTCCCTCGTCTGGGAGTGTGCCGGGAACTACCGTGACTTTGACCGACACGCTCGCAGGCGGTCTTACTCTGGTCTCGGCTACCCCGAGCCAAGGCTCGTGCAGCGGTGCCACTACTATCACTTGCAACTTGGTCACCAACGCGGCGGGAATTGCCGTCGGGGCAAGTGTGACGATCACCGTGACGGTCACGCCGGGAGCTCCGGGAGGCTACCCCAACAATGCCAGCGTCACTTCGTCCACACCCGATCTTCTCAATGCCAACAATTCGGCAACCGGTGTCGCCTACTCCGAATTTGCCGCTTGCGCTACCGCCACGGTGGTTGCGGGTGGAACGCTGACTGGCACCATCAACACCTATTATCCGGGGACGGCCACCGCCAATGCCGGCGCCACCTCAATCACCTTGGGAACTTCCACCGGCGCCGCAACCGCGATCGCGATCAACGATCTCGTCCTGATCATCCAGATGCAGGACGCTGCGATCAACGTTTCCAACTCGTCCACCTACGGAGATGGAGTCAGTGGCTCGGGTTCCAGCAATCTGAATAATGCAGGCGCGTATGAGTACGCCACCGCCACCAGTGCCGTTCCCGTCGGCGGAGGCACGCTGACGTTTACCGCCGCCGGGCCGGGCGGAGGCTTGCTCTACAAGTACACCGCCGCAGCCGCTACGGCTGCGCAGGGCGCTCGTACCTTCCAGGTCGTCCGCGTCCCCAACTACTCAACCGCTACTCTCGGCGCCGCTCTTTCCGCATCTGCCTGGAATGGCTCGAGCGGCGGCATCCTGGCTCTGAACTTGTCTGGTGCGCTGACTCTCAGCGGCGCGACGGTCAGCGTGAATGGTCTCGGCTTCCGCGGTGGTGCGGCCATACAACTTCAGGGTGCCGTGGCCACCCTCACTTCGGTTGCCGCCGCCGCCGGCGGAGTTACCGTTTACACCGGAACCTTTAACGGCGGCGCGGCCAACTCCTACGCCGGGACCACATTCTTGATCGCGGGATTTACCAACGCCGCCAATAATGGCACCTTTGTGGCAACTGCCAGCACCGCCACCACTGTGACCCTGAACAATGCTGCGGGCGTGGCGGAAACTCACGCCGCAACCGCTGCCCTGTCTCCGGCCCCAGCCAACACCGACTACCTGGCTACTGCGCCCACCGCCTATACCGGGGCGGGCAGACTTGGGGCGGACGGCTCCAAGGCCGAGGGCATCGCCGGCACGCCGCGCTGGGTCGAATCCGGCGGCACCTTCCTGGCTACCGGTCAAACCTATGCCGAGGGATATCCGACCGGAAGCTTAGCCCGCGGCGCTCCCGGAAATGCTGGCGGCGGCGGCACGGACGCCGATCCACTCACCGTGTTGCCCAATGGGAATAGCCAGAATGCCGGCGCCGGCGGCGGCGGCAATGGCGGCGCGGGCGGTCAGGGCGGCGACAGTTGGAACTCTAACCTCACCATCGGCGGACTGGGCGGGGCCGCTTTTCCGGCCAGTATTAACCGTGTCGTGTTGGGCGGCGGTGGCGGCGCTGGAAGTCGAAACAACAGCGACGGCGACACTCAAGCCAGCGGCGGAGCCGCAGGCGGCGGCATCGTGATGATTCGCGCCGGAAGCTTGACCGGCACCGCGACCATTACTGCGAACGGGTCTGCGGCCTACAACGCGACCGCCAACGATGCCGGCGGCGCCGGCGGCGCCGGCGGCACCATCATTTTTCTCACCGGTACGGGCGGCGAACCGGGCCTCACCCTTCAGGCGCAAGGTGGCCGCGGTGGCGATGCCTGGGACACTCAAGCCTACAGCAACGCCAACCGGCACGGCCCTGGCGGCGGTGGCGGTGGCGGCGTGGTCCTGACCTCCAGTGTTACCGGCACGCCCACCATCAGCGTTACCGGTGGCGCGAACGGTGTAACTCTCAAGCTGCCGTCGGTCTCGTACGGCGCTACCTCCGGAAACAACGGAATCAGCGTCACCAATCTCACGCTGTCTTCCAGTCCGGGTCAACATTCGGCGGCCATCTGTACCGACATGGCCATCACCAAAACCGGCGCCCCGCAGCCGGTCTTGCAGAATGCGACCTTGACGTACACCGTCAAGGTGACCAACAACGGCCCGCAGACCGCCACCGGCGTCGTCATCGTCGACACCCTGCCTTCTCAGGTGACGTTTGTCTCCGCCACCCCCACAGGAACGGGGAGTTGCAGCCAGGCGGCGGGTGTCGTCACTTGCAACTACGCCACCATGATCAGCGGCGACGTGGAAACCATCACCATTAAAGTCACGGCGACTACGCCTTCGTTGGCCTTGAACACTGCCATCGTAAATTCCACCACTCCAGATCCAATCCTGAGCAATAACACCGCGACCTTCACCAGCACCATCGAATACCCCAATGCGGTCAGAATCAATTCGTTTGACGCTGGCCAGAACGGCGCCGCCGTGCTGGTCACCTGGAAGAGCGGCGGCGAATTCCACAACCTCGGCTTCAACGTCTATCGCGAGGTCGGAGGCGCCAAGATTCAACTGAATCCCTCGCTGATCGCCGGCTCGGCCTTGCTGATGAACGAAGTCCAGCAGATGCACGGGGCGAAGAGTTATGCCTGGATCGATCGTTCCCCCGTCGCCGGCGCGCAGTACTGGTTGGAGGACGTGGATCTGAACGGCGCCCGCATTATGCACGGCCCCATTGCCGTGTCGTCTGGCCCGCCGTCGCCGCAAGCATTCGCACGCGCTGCGAGCGGCAATTCATCTGCTCTGACCGTGAGCGCAACGGTTTCTTTCGGATCCACCGCTCGCATTCGTGAGGCGGTGGCCAACCCCCGGCCCAGTGCTAGCACGCTCAACACCGGATTCCAGCTTGCCGCAGGGCCCGCAGTGAAAATCTACGTGGACCACGAAGGTTGGTACCACATCACCCAACCACAATTGGCCGCCGCTGGTCTTAAGTCCGGCGTTGATCCCAATACTTTGCATCTCTACGCCGAAGGCGTTGAGCAGCCGATCCAACTGACCGGCGCCTCAACCTCCTTCGGCCCGCAGGCCGCCATCGAGTTCTACGGCACCGCCATCGATACACCATATACCGGCCAGCGCGCTTACTGGCTGGTCTCCGGCGGACAGCCCGGACTCAGAATTTCCCCCGCTCCTCCCGCTGGAAGTTCCGGCCCGCAGCCGCAGAGCTTCATCCAGACGATGGAACTAAAAACCCGCACCACGTATTTCGCCGCGCTCCTGCGTGACAACACCGACAACTTCTTCGGCCCGTTGGTCTCGCCCACGCCCGAGACTCAAACCCTCAACCTCACCAACGTCGCGCCGGGCCAGAGCAGCATCACCGTCGCCTTGCAAGGCGTTACCCAAAGCCAGCAGCACGACGTAACCGTCACCCTCGACGGAACCACGCTCGGCAACGTGACCTTCACCGGTCAGCAAGAGGGAAGGGCTGCGTTTGTAATTCCCGCAGGCACTCTGATCAACGGCGCCAACTCCATCACCATGACTTCGCAACTCGGCGCCAGCGACCTCAGCCTGGTGGACTACATCGACGTCAGCGCCCCGCACGCTTTCACCGCCGCCGCTGACTTGCTGAAGTTCACCGCTGCCGCCGGGAACAGCGTCAGCATCGGTGGCTTCCTGAATCCGCCCACCCGGCTCATCGACATCACCAATCCGTTGCAGCCCTTCACCGTCACGTTTACAACCAGCGCGCAGGCCAGCGGCTACTCTCTGCAAGCGACTGTCCCGTGGACTTCCTCAGGTACCCACTCGCTTATTGCTCTGGCCGACGATGCGCTCGGGATACCCGTGGCCTTCGCGCCGCACTCCCCGTCGAGCCTGCACAGCCCGCAACCCGGCGCACAAGTCGTGATGCTCTCGGCTCCGCAGTTCAAACCGCAGATTGCGCCGTTGGCCGCCCTGCGCCAGAGCCAGGGGAAATCAGTCGCGGTCGTCAGCGTGGACGACGTCTATGACGAGTTCAATTTCGGCGAGCGCTCACCCTACGCCGTTCGCACTTTCCTGCAAACTGCAACCACGGCCTGGAGAACGCCGCCGCACTTCCTGCTGTTGGTCGGCGATGCCTCGGTCGATCCCAGAAACTATCTCGGCTTCGGCTTCTTCGATTTCGTTCCCACCCGGATCGTTGCAACCGCGGAGTTGAAGACCGCCTCCGATGACTGGTTCTCCGATTTCAATGGCACGGGATTCGCCACCATGGCCACCGGCAGACTGCCCGCTCGGACCACCGCCGATGCCCAAGCCTTAGTGGGCAAGATACTCGCCTACTCCAGCGCGCCTCCGGCCAGTTGGACCAACGACTCCATGCTGGTCGCCGACGTCAATGACCCCGGCACCAACTTCAGTCAGGCCGCGCAAGCGCTGCAGAAGTTCATGCCGCAAACCATGAACATCACTGACGTGTTTGCCGGCACGGTCGGGCCCGCCACCGCCCGTCAACAACTTCTCGCCGGAATCAATTCCGGCCAGTTGCTGGTCAACTACAACGGTCACGGCTCAGTCGAAATCTGGGGCAGCGGTTTGTTTGATGACACCGCCGCCGCCGCTCTCGTCAACGGAAACAAGCTCCCGTTGGTTGTCGCCATGAATTGTCTGAATGGATTCTTCCATGACGTGTACACCCAGAGCCTAGCTGAGGCCCTGATGCTTGCTCCCAACGGCGGCGCGGTAGCCGTTTGGGCGTCCTCCGGCCTGACCGCTCCCGACCCGCAGTTCCAGATGGATCAGACGCTGGTGAAAACCCTCTTTAGTCAACCTTCGATTGCGCTGGGAGACGCCGTCCTGTTGGCCAAACAAAACATCGCCGATCCTGATGTGCGGAAGACCTTCATCCTCTTCGGTGATCCGCTGATGCGGCTCAAAGTGCCGGCGGCGGCGCGTCCGTAGCCAGGCCGCGGAGCAATTTACGAATGCAGCTTCCAGGCGGGAATTAGCGAATCGTATCCGGCAAATTTACTCAGCAGGATGTGAAACACGAAATAGATGGCCCAGATGGCGACGTAAGCTTTCAACATCTTGCGCGGCTCGCGCAACACGTACCACAGCAGCAGGAAATCCACGGGAATAGGCGCCGCGACCACGAGCCACACCGGCGCACCGAGGCTGGCGACGCTGTACCCGAGCAAACATACAAAACACCCAATCGCCAGCGGCGCAAAGATGTACACTCGTCTGTCCACCAGATAGAACCCCAGGCCCCAAGCCAAAGCCGTGAAGAAGATCGCAATGTCGAGCAGAATGGGTGCCGGTAACGAGTTGATCATGATTCTCCCGGTGGCGCGAAGGTGAACGCCACCACGTCTTGGGTTCTGATACGTCTAAATCACCCGACCGGTTGCATGATTCTCGCGTCCGTTGCTGCCGCAGCTGAAATACAACTTGAATTCCTGCGAGTCTGATGTAGAATATCGTTTTTCTACTACTGTTGAACCAGAGCACCGCAGCTAACGCCTCCGGAGGAAAGTTCATGAAGAAGCTTGTCCGCTTTCTGCTCGCCGCTCTGTTTGCTTCCTTTCTGCTCGCCCCGTTGAGCTTCGCCGGCGACGCCATCCCCAAGGCCGCCTGGAAGCGCGGCATCGGCGTCCCGCTCGACAATCCCGGCGGACGCAAGCCCGCTCTCGCCGCCTCCAACATGATTGACGACGGTTACTGGCAGGGCGCTCCCGTCGGCGGCTTCGGCTCCGGAACTTTTTCCCGCACGTATCGCGGCGACTTCGCGCGCTGGCACATCAAGAGCGGTGTTCACAAGTATCAGACAGTATGGACGAACCAATTCGCCATGTATCAGAAATCGGAAGGCAGTGACGGCGTCGCCCAAGTTCTCACCGCCGCGCACCCGGCGGCCGGCACGCTCTCGTCGTGGAAG
>DATNLV010000803.1:0-4780 GCA_035602665.1 Bryobacteraceae bacterium
AGTCGTCGGCCAAGCCGTTGGCGAATTTGGCCAGAAGGTCCGCGGTGGCGGGGGCGACCACGAGCAGGTCTGCGTTGTCGGCCACGCCGATGTGCTCGACCGCGCTCGCCAGCGTGTCCTCGCCCGCTTGGGATGCGAACAGGCCGGTGATCACCTTGCGGGACGTGAGGGCAGCGAAGGTCAGCGGCCGGACAAACTCCTGGGCCGCCGCGGTCATCACCACCTGGACGGAAACGCCGCGCTCCATGAGGGCGCGCGCGAGCTCCGCAGCCTTATAAGCCGCGATGCCGCCGCCGATGCCGAGCACGACGTTCATCGACGGAAGGCCTCAGATATTCTCGGGCGGCAGATCCGGCAGCGGCTCGACCTCGAGGCCCGGATCGTCGTACTTCACCAGGCCGCGGCGCACCTCTTCGACCGCCGTGATGGTGGGCTTCTTCGACGTGGTGGGAAGGAACGGGCGGGCGCCGCTCTGAAGCTGGCGGGCGCGCTTGGCGGCCACGATGATGAAACGGTAGGTGCTCTGCTCCGGATCGTCCGGAATCGAGGCGATGATGTTATTGCGCGGTGCAGGCGAATCAGTCATGCGGAAAACCTCTCTCACTTCTCGAACGTTCCCAGGATGGCGCGAACTTCGTCTTCCATCCGGGTGCGGCGGAGGCGCTCGGCTTTCACGATGGAGGCCAGCGCATCCACGGATCTCTCCAGGTCCCGGTTCACGACGACGTAATCGTACGCGCCGTAATTGCGAATCTCAGCCGCGGCCCCGTCGAGACGCCGCGCGATAACCTCTTCGGAATCTTCGGATCGTGCTCGCAGGCGCTTCTCGAGCTCAGCGCGAGATGGGGCGAGCACAAAAATAGTAACAGCTTCCGGAACCTTACCCTTCAATTGTCGCGCACCCTGGACGTCGATGTCGAGCAGCAGGTCCCGCCCCTGGGCCCGCGCGCGCTCGAGCATGCCCTGGTGCGTTCCGTAATAGTTGCCGAAGACCTCGGCGTGCTCCAGAAACTCGTCGCGGGCCAGGGCCGCCTCGAACTCCGCGCGCGACAGGAAGTGGTAGGCCTGATCGGGAACCTCCTGGCCCCGCGGCGCGCGGGTCGTGTACGAAATCGAAAACAGCAGGCTCGGGTCCTGTTTCAGGAGGCGGTGCACGAGCGTGGACTTCCCGGACCCCGATGGGGCCGAGATGATGAAGACGATGCTCATTCGAGGTTTAGTCCCTGTTCCCGGATCTTTTCGATCTCGGCCTTGGCGTTGAGGGCCAGTTCAGTGATCTCCAGACCGGTTTCGCCCACGCCGGTCGACTTGGAGAGGATGGTGTTGGTTTCCCGGTGCATCTCCTGGAGCATGAAGTCGATCTTCTTGCCGACCTCTCCGCCCTCGCTCAGCAGGTCGTCCAGTTGCACCGCGTGAACCTTGAGGCGAGTCAGCTCTTCGCTGATATCGGTGCGGTCCACCAGGTAGGCCACTTCCTGGGCCAGGCGCTGGGGATCGAGTTCCACGCCGCGGAGCAACTCGGCGAGCCTGGCGGCGAGCCGCGCCTGAAACTCAGGCACCGCCCTGGAGCGGAATTCGTCCATCCGCCTGGCGCAGTCCAGCACCGTGGCATTGCGGCCACGCATCTCGGCGGCGGTCTCGGCGCCTTCGCGCTCGCGGAACTCGTTCAATTGTTGCAGCGCCTCGTCGAGCGTCTCCACCAGCAGACGTTCCGTGTCCGGCTCGGGCTCGGCGTCATCGGAGGCGAACATGCCCGGCACCTGGAGAGTCACGTTCAAGTCCGGCTCGCCGTGGAGGCCATGGATCGCCGACATCCGATGGAACGCGCGCAGGTAGGCCTCGAGCAGAGGCTGGTTGACCTCGGGTGAGGCGGCGGAGCCTCCCGCGGCGTAGCTCATCTGCACCTGGACATGCCCGCGCGACAGGTGGCGCTTCACGGCAGCGCGCAGCGCGGCCTCGAACGGATCGAACGCCGGAGGCATGCGGAAATGGATGTCCAACCCGCGGTGGTTGACGGTCTTCACCATCGCGATCGCTTCGCGGTCGCCTTGGGCTTTGCGGACGCGGGCAAAGCCGGTCATGCTGCGCGGACTCATGGGCGCTCCCCCGTGGCTTGTGGCTCGTGGCTTGTGGCTTGTGGATCCAATCGGGTTCTTCCGGCTTCGCACCCGGGTTCGATCCGACGCCGCAGGCGCATGAGAACCGCTGGGGACCCACTGGCCACAGGCCACAGGCCACAAGCCTCTCTCTTCCAACCGTGCACTTCGTGTGTTTTCGTCATCCATTCACGACCGAATCCGGCTCCAGATACTGCAGGGCGTGCAGCCGCTGGTAAATGCCGCCGCCGCCGACCAGCTCTTCGTGCGTGCCGATCTCCGAGATCTCTCCCCGGTCGATCACCACGATCTTGTCGGCACGGCGGATGGTGGAGAGCCGGTGGGCGATCACGATCACCGTACGGCCCGCCATCAGGTTGGCCAGCGCCTTCTGCACCAGCATTTCCGATTCCGTGTCCAGGTGCGAGGTGGCCTCGTCCAGGATCAGGATCGGCGCGTTTTTGAGGAGCGCCCGCGCGATGGCGATGCGCTGGCGCTGGCCGCCGCTGAGCTTCACGCCGCGCTCTCCGATCACCGTATCGTACCCTTCCGGAAGGGCGCCGATGAATTCTTCGGCCAGCGAATTGCCCGCCGCCGCCGTCACCGACTCCATGCTCGCGTTCGGCTTGCCGTAGCGGATATTGTTGGCCACCGTGTCGTTGAACAGGAAGGTGTCCTGCGCCACGATGCTTACCTTCTCGCGCAGGGAAGTCAGTTCCAGGTCGCGGACGTCGGTGCCGTCGATGAGCACACGGCCCTCCGAGACGTCGTAGAAGCGCGGTACCAGGTTCACCAGCGTGGTCTTGCCCGCCCCGCTCGGCCCCACCAGCGCCACCACCTCTCCGGCCTTGACGTCGAGGTCGATGGACTTCAGCAGGAAACCACTCTCGGCGGTGGGATAACGGAAGCTGACTCCGGCGAACGCAATCCCCTGCTTGAATTCGGTCAGCCGCCGCGCGCCCGGTTTGCTACGTATGTCGTCGGGCCGCACCAGATACTCGAAGACCCGCTCGGAGGCGCCCAGCGCTTGTTGGAAGATATTGTGAATCCCGGTGAGGCGTTTGACCGGTTCGTACAGCAGCAGAAGGGCAAAGATGAACGTCATGAAGCCATCGGCGGTCATGGTGTGCGCTTTGATCTGGTCGCGCGCATAGGCCAGCAGGCCGACGATGGTGACCGCGGCAAGAAACTCGATCAGCGGCGACGACAGCGCCTGCTGCAAGGTGTATTTGAGATTGGCCCTCTTAAGCCGGCGCGCCGTGTCGAAGAAGCGGCGGGATTCGTACGGCTCGGCACAGAACGATTTCACTACCTGGTGCCCGCTGAGCGTCTCCTGCAGGATCTGGTTCACTTCCGCCTGGTGATCCTGTGCCTTGCGCGTGGTCTTGCGGATGCGCCTTCCGATGCGCGCCGTGGGGACCAGGACGAAGGGGAACAGCGTGAGGCTGATCAGTGCCAGGCGCCAGTCCTTGGACACCACGACGAACAGCAGAAACGTCGCCGAGAAGAACTGCCGCAGCAGGTCCGCCAGCATCTGCGAGCTGGCGAGCTGCATCTTGTCGACGTCGTTCATCATGGAGGACATCAGCCGGCCGGTGGAATGCGTCTCGAAGAATTGCGACCCCTGCCTCAGGACCTTGTCGAAGACTTTCTGCCGCAGGTCCGTCATCGCGGAGAGGCCGGCGTAGTTGATCAGAAAATTTCCGAAGTAATCGCAGATGCCCTTGGTCAGGAACGTGGCCAGAATGGCCCAGGCAATCATGGTCCACACATTGTGGATGAGGCCCGGCGTCAGTTGCTCCAGATAGAGCGGTCTCCCCAGCAACGGGACCTTATCCAGCAGCAGAACGGGGACCTCGGCGGAGGAGGGATTCAGCACCCGCTTCAACACCGGGCCGATCAGCAGCGGCACCATGCCGTTCATCGCGCCGGCGACTATCATCAGCACCGTGCCGCCGAGAATGGCGAGCCAATGCGGCGCCACGAAACGAAGGAGGAACAGGCGCTCTTTCACGCTGCCACCTTCAGCCGGTCGAGGGCGGCGATCACTGTCTCGGCCCGCACTGCCGCGATGGGTCCCGGCGCCGCCACAACCTCGGCCTGCGCCTTCCACGGCCGCCACAATTCGAGATCGGAGTTTCCGAAGATCACCACGGACGGGATGCCGAAGGCCGCGGCCATGTGCGCCGGGCCGGAGTCGTTCCCGACGAACGCCGAAGCGCGCGCCATGAGCGTCTTGAGGCGGGCGAGCGGCGCTCCGGTTACGACGCGGAAGGGGCGGAATGCGGAGAGGTCATCCTCGGCGCCGCCGATGAAGACGGGCTCGAGTCCCCACTTCTCCTCGAAATGGCGCGCCACCTCCAGGAAACCGGCCGCGGGCCAGGTCTTGTCCTGAGCCGACGCCACGGGGTGCAGGACGGCGTAGGCCTGCTCCTCGCCGTTCGGCTGGGCGAACAGTTTCGCGCGCGGGATCTCGCACGGCCCGGCGCCCAGGTAGAAGACCGCCGATGCCAGGTGCTCCGCCGTGTGCGCGCGCCGCGAGAAGCCGAGAATTTCCTGAGGCGGAGGGATGGGGACGTTGTACACGAACCCGTAGCGGTGGTGGCCGAACCCTGCGCGAAACCGGGCTCCGGAGGCGAACGAGAACGCCATGCTGCGCGGTCCGCCGTGCAGGTTGAGCGCGA
>DATNLV010000704.1:0-2970 GCA_035602665.1 Bryobacteraceae bacterium
AGGTGGCGAAGAGGAAATCCGATCAATCAGCGGCACTCCATCGCACGACCTCGAGCAGCGAGGGCTTCTTCGAACCCTTCAACATCAAGGATGTACCCTGGCAACGGCTGCGGGGGTCGACAGCCTTCAAGAGGTTGGGACATTTTGCAGGTGGCTCCCAGGTTGGCGTCGGAATGGACGTCCTGAAGCCTGGACAGTACTCGAACCGGTTCCACTACCATCTGCGCGAGGAGGAACACATTCTGATCCTCCAGGGTAGCGCCACGCTCATCCTCGGCACTCGCCGATATGTGATGCGCAAGCACGACTACTGTTGCTTTCCGGCCGGCCAGATGGCCGGGCATCACCTCTTCAATCACACCAGGGAGAATTGCGTGTTCATGACGATCGGCGACCACAAAGCCGACGACATCGCGTGCTTCCCGAAAGCCGGCAAGGCAAGAATCAGGGCAACGGGCAAGATGGTGCCGCTATCGGAAATCCTGCCGCCGGTGCCTGCTAGTCCGTGATCTCGAAGTTATGCATGATCGTCGGACGCGGATTGAAGGGGATGCGAGTCGACATCGGCGCGCTCGGATCGTCGCCCGCGCGGTGCCAACGGCCCCTGGCGGCAGTGATGATATCGCCCGGCTCGGTCTTGAAATAGGGCAAGCCCTCGATCTTGATGCCGATGCTGCCTTCCATGACGAACCAGAACTCCGTCCAGTCGACGTGGAAATGGCCTTTGTTGGTGTCCGGTGGCACCGGCGCCGCCTTGCCGCGCAGGATGTTCGACGTGAAGTGATCGTCCCACACGAACTTGTCGCTATAGGTCTGCTCGCCGATCGCAACCTGCTTGAAGAAATCCACATAGGTCGGGTTGCTGTCCTTGTCCTTGTTAGGACCCGGCTGGCCCGTCACCTTCATGTAAGTGATGCCGGGAAAGGGTTCGGGCGTCTCGGTGGCCGGAAATAGTGGCGGCGATCCGGCCTGGCGAACCTCGAAACGCAGCGACGGCTTGTCACCTACCGTCTCCAGCGCATAGATATTGCGGTAGGGGATGTTGACCATGAAGCCCTTGGTCGCGACGAAGGGATCCTTGCCCTCTATGCTCACGCGGAGTTGTCCATCCCAGACGATGAAGACGACTCGATCATCCGCATAGAAACGGGCCTGCTGCTTCTTGCCTGCGCCAAGCGAAATGTAGTCGGCATCCTGCTCGCGATTGCGCACGATGGGCTGCACCCAGTCGGTCTGGCCCTGGTGCATCGCCAGTATTTCCGACAGCTTCCAGTGCGGCTTGTTGGGCGCCACATAGGGCGTCAGCGTCGTCGGCTTGGCCGTCCAGAATTGACCCGGCATGCGGGGTGCGGTGACCGCATTGTCCTCTTTGCCCAGGAACTGGGCGGACGCCGTACCGGCAGTCAACAGTGCCGCTGCTGCTGCAGCAATACATAGCTTGGCTTTCATTGCATCTCCCCCGTCCAGTCTGGTCTGGCGCCTCGTTGGTGCGAGCTTAGCAAGTAAGGCCCACGGCCCCCAAGTGTTTCCCATTTCGGGTCGCCAACCACCGGAGTCTACCCCCGAACTGCTAGGGACTTCACAGTACCGAGAGCACACGGTATCCACCTTTCCGGATGGCCCCCAGAATCGGGGCGCTCATCATTCTTCCCGAAGCCAACGGAGTCGCCTCATGGTCGCTGGCCTGCTGCTGATCTTCCTGCTCGTCGCGCTGACGGGGTATCTGATCGGAATCTACAACGGCCTGGTGCGCGTCAGCGCGGCCGTGAAGCTTAGCTGGTCCAACATCGACGTACTGCTGGTACAGCGCCACGACGAGCTGCCGAAGCTCGTCGAGGTCTGCCGCCAGTATATGCAGTACGAAAGTGACACGCTCGAGCGCGTGATGCGGGCGCGCACTGGCATCGACGCGGCGCGCAGCTCGGGCAACCTAAACTCGCTGGGTGCCGCGGAGCGCGAGCTGCGCAGCGGCCTGTCGGGATTGTTCGCCGTAGCCGAGCGCTATCCGGACCTGAAGGCAAACCAGGCGTTCCAGCAGCTGCAGGCGCGCATCAGCGGTCTCGAGACAGCGATCGCCGACCGCCGCGAGGTCTACAACGATGCGGTCAATGCCAACAACGTGCGCATCCAGGCGTTCCCGGAGGTGCTGGTCGCGAGGCTCGGGGATTTTCCGCAGGCTCGGCTGCTGCATTTCCAGGGCGATGAGAAATCCAACGTCGACATGAAGGCGCTGTTCGCGCGCTGAGCCCAGTTCCCCTGCATGGCTGAAGCGCAGCTCACGCATTACTGGATCGGTGCGACGGTCGGTGCGGCGGCGGCCTGCGGCGCCTTATACGGATTCTTCGCGAGCCTGCGCCGCGAGCGGCTGTTGGCCGACACGCCACTGGTTCATCTCCGCTCTGCCGCGCAGGGCTACGTGAAGGTCAACGGGCACGCCGAGCCGGCCCACGGCGCCGCGATCGCCGCACCGCTGAGCGAGCGGCCCTGCGTCTGGTGGAGCTACGAGGTCTCCTATCGGGAACGCGGTGCGCGCGGCGAGACGCGCTGGCGCTCGGTCGAGCGGGCCACGAGCGTCGAACTTTTCGTGCTGGCGGATTCGGACGCGCACTGCCTGGTCGGACCCGTGAATGCCGAGATCACCCCGACGACGGACGATGTCTGGTACGGCTCCGGTCCCCGGCCGGGTGGCCCGCCCGGCCCCGCGTTCCGGCTCGAATCACCCGACTATCGCTACGCGGAACGGCTGCTGAGCCCCGGCGACCGGCTGTCCGTGCTCGGCGAACTGCGTTCGCATTCCGAGCTGGTCAGCACCGACGCGGCCGCATTTGCACTGCTGCGGCAATGGAAGCAGGACCAGCGCGCACTGCTCGCCCGCTTCGATACCGACCACGACGGCCGCATCGATGCGGTGGAATGGGAGGCAGTACGCCAGGCGGCGGAACACGAGAGCGGACCTGCGGCGCTCGCGAC
>DATNLV010000809.1:0-6756 GCA_035602665.1 Bryobacteraceae bacterium
CGCAGCGGCGATCCTCCGCGCCAGCGCCCGAGCCGAGTCGGCGAGCGGCTGGGCGACACCCGAGGCCGCCAGCACGATAGTCAGGAGAGCGATCCGCAACACTCGCGCGCCATCATAACATACCGCCCCGCACCGGACCGCGACCGTCAGGGAGCGGACCGTCGCAGTATCATGATGGACGAACCCATGCCACTGAACCGAAGACAATTCGCACAAGCCTTGGCCGCCGCTCCCCTGCTGGCCGCCGCCCCTTCCCGCGCCGCCGACCCCGTCGCGCCGGCAGCCTCCCGCGCGTGGTTCCGCGACGCCCGCTTCGGCATGTTCATCCATTTCGGCCTGTACGCGACGCTCGAGCGCGGCGAATGGGTGATGCACAACGAGCGCATCCCGCCCGCCGAGTATCAGAAACGGATCGCCCTGTTCAATCCCTCCCAATTCGACCCGCGCGCGTGGGTGGACCTGGCCAAGGCCGCCGGCCAGCGCTACATCACCATCACCTCGAAGCATCACGAAGGCTTCTGCATGTTCCGCACCGCCACCAGCGACTTCGGCATCCTGCACGCTCCGTTCGGGCGCGACCTGATCGGCGAACTCGCGGCCGAATGCCACCGCCAGAACATGCCCCTGTCTTTCTACTTCAGCCTCATGGACTGGAACAACCCGGCCTACAAGGAAAGTCTGGAGCCGAAAACACCGGTCTCCGCCGCTTTCCTTGAAATCGTCCAGACCCAGTTGCGCGAGCTGTGCACGCAATACGGAAAGATCGCCGGCATCTGGTTCGATGGCGGCTGGGACCACACGCCCGACCAGTGGCATTCGGCCGATCTGATCGCGCTGATACGCAGCCTCCAGCCGGATGCGCTGATCAACGACCGCAGCGGCCTCCCGGCCGATTTCAGCACCCCAGAGCAGGAGCTCGGACACCGGCCGGAGAAAGACGACGGGCGGCTGCGCGAGGCCTGCCTCACCATCAACGACGACTGGGGCTATGCGCGCACCGACTCGCGCCACAAGCCCGTCTCCGAACTGGTTCAGATGCTGGCGACGGCCGCCGGGGCCGACTGCAACGTGCTGCTGAACGTCGGGCCGCAGCCGTCGGGCGTCATCCAGCAGGAGTTCGTCGATCGCCTGCGCGGCGTGGGAGCGTGGCTCAACAAGAACGGCGCGGCCATCTATGCGACGCGGCCGGGGCCGGGTGTCTACTACACGGCGACGGCGTCCACCGCGCGCGGCAACACCTGGTTCCTGCACATTTTCAACTGGCTTCCCGGCACCAGCCTGCGCATGGATTACACCGTCAAGGGCGAGATCAAACGCGCGTACGTGGTCGAGGACGGCGCGGCATTCCCCTTCGAGCGCATGCCCTCGGGCGGCATCACCACCACCGCCACGAACAAAGGCTGGAGCGCGGAAGACTGCGTCATCGCGTTCGAAACGGATACGGACCAGACGGCGCCATCGTAGTCCAGCATAAACCCGAAACAAACACCAAGAAGATTGTTGTTTTTGATTCGTGTCCATTCGTGTTCATTCGTGGCCCACCCGGTCTTTCTGTGCTACAACGGTTTGGTGCTGCTCTCGCTCGCCAATGACTCGCCGGGAGACCTCGCCGAATCTTTCTTTCAGACATTCGCCACCGAGCGGGTTCTCGCCAGGCTCAGAGCGGCCGGCGGCGCCGAGCTCGATGGCTCCGGCGCGTTCGGCGCTGCGTTGCAGGCGGAGAAGCATCCGGAGTGGGCCGCGCAGGTCACCGCCGAGGCCGCCGAGTTGCGCGCGGCCGTCAAGAGCGCCCATGAGACGCCGCTGCGGTTCGTCCTGTGGGCCGGGGTCGGAGCAACCGCCGCGGACGCCTGGATGTACCAGGCCGCCGGCCTCATGAAGCGCGGCCCGCGGTGTTACGTGCTCGATTCGGCGGACCCCGGCAAGCTGAAAGCGGTCCTGGACGACATCGAGCGCCGGAGCAGTCTGTCCATCTCCTCGGTCCTGCGTAGCGCGCTGGTGGTGGGGACATCGGCCGCAATGAATTCCTTCGAGGCCGTGCTCTGCCTCGAAAAGCTGGCCAATCTGTTCGAGCGGCATCGCATCGACGCCCGCGCTCATTTTCTCTCCATGGCCTCGGAGGGCTCGCTGCTCGACCGCCTGGCACGCGAGCGCGGCTACCGGCGGGCATCCCTGCAACTCGACGGCGCCGTGCCTGAATGTTACGGCGGACCGCTGGCGCGCGGCAGTCTTTATCCGCTGGCGCTGGCACGCGCCGACCTGGCCCCGTGGATCCGGAACGCCTGCCTGGGCGAAAACGACATCCTCACCTCTTGGAGGTTAGCCTCGTTTCTGCACGCGCAGGGAGGCGCGGGCCGCGACAAGGTCACGCTCCTGATGCCGAAGGGCTGGGCCGCGGCGGCAACCTGGACCAAACATAGTTTCGAGGAAGCCCTGGGCCAGAGCGAGGAGCTCGGTCTGAAGATCGTTCCCTGCGCCAAGCCGCGCCTGGCGAACTACCGCCCGCCGAAGGACCCGCAACAGGACCGCGTCTTTCTCGCGGTCCGGGTCGGAGGCATGCCTGGGCCGGACACCGCGAAGATCGGTCTGCTGCGCCGCTCGGGATATCCGCTGGCGCTTCTGACCTTGCCGCGCGCCTCACTGCTCTCGCGGTACATGCAGGTCGTCCGCTGCTCGGTGTTTGGACTCGCCTGGCTTCGCGGGATGAGCTTCGCCGCGCGCCCCGGTGCGGACCTGCGGGAATCGATCGCGCAGCGGATTTTTGCCGAAGCGCAGGAGGCGGGCGGCGCGGCGCACACGGAATGCTGGAAGCTCATGACTTCGTCGAAGCGGCAAGTCGCGTTTCGCGGCGACCTGGTCCTGCACTACGATCGCATCGACCTGAACTTCGACACCGGCGGAATGGACGCGCCGCAACTTTACGCGGCCATCCTGCGAGGCCTGTTGGCCGACCGCCGCATCGATTACGCCGGCCTGACGTTTTTCGGGGACACACGCTATGCGCCCGCGGGAATCGCGGTGCGGCGCGTCCTCGACCGCGCGGCCGATACGCTGTTCGAGCGGCGTCTCAACATCCCCGCGGACGTCGACGAGGGCCCGGCCAATAATCATTCGTGTCAGGAAATGGTTCAGGGGCACGGCCGCTGCCTCTCGACCGTGCTACTCTCGGAGGCACAGGAGCCGCTGGCTGCCGCGCGCTACGCGCCGGATTACCACGTGGCGCAGTTCCTGGCGGCACAGGTGGCGCTGGCCGAGCGTGGGCGCCCGGTGGTTGCCATCACCTTACGCAACCTGGGTGAAACCAGCCTGCGGACGCTCGAGGAGTTCTTCCACCGCGCGGCGTCGTGTTTGAAACCAGGAAGATTTTAGGCGGACTCACAAATGGGGAAGTACAAAGCGGCCAGGGCCAAAGGCAAGGGCGGGAAGGGCGAGCAGAAGCGGAGCGCCGTTCCGTGCATCGCTTTCCTGATCCTGCTGATGGGGCTGCTCGGCCTGCTGTTCTACGGATTTCTGAAGGGGGGGGCGCTAGTACATGCGCGCTGACGGACGAAGGCTGGACCAGATGCGTCCGGTCGAGATTCAGACGGGATATTTGCTGACCGCCGAGGGCTCGGCGTTGATCGAAGTGGGCAGCACGCGCGTGCTGTGCGCGGCATCGGTGGAGCAGACCGTGCCGCAGTTCCTGCGCGGAAGCGGGAAAGGATGGGTGACGGCGGAGTACGCCATGCTGCCGCGCGCCACCGTGTCCCGTTCCCCGCGCGAGAGCCTGCGCCCCTCCGGCCGCACACAGGAGATTCAACGCCTCATCGGCCGATCGCTCCGCTCGGTGGTGGACCTGGCGGCGCTCGGCGAGCGCACCATCATCCTCGACTGCGACGTGCTGCAGGCCGACGGCGGCACGCGCACCGCGGCGATCACGGGCGCCTTCGTCGCGCTCTCGATATCCGTGCAGCAACTGGTGCACTTCGGCGTTCTGCGGTCCTCGCCGATCCGCGATACCGTGGCCGCCGTCAGCGTCGGAATCATCGGCGGAGAGCCCATGATCGACCTGGCGTACGAAGAGGATTCGCGCGCCGAGGTTGACATGAACGTGGTCATGACGGGCTCTGGCCGCTTCGTCGAGGTGCAGGCCACCGCCGAACAGAAATCCTTCGACGATGCCCAACTGGGCGTACTGCTCGGGCTGGCGCGCGGCGGCGTGGGCACGCTGCTCAAGGTCCAGCACGAGGCTCTGGGCGGGTGACGCTTTACTGCGCGACGACGAACCCCGGCAAGTTGCGCGAGTTCCGCCTGGCGGCGTGCGAAGTCGTCCCGCTACCCAACCTGTCTGCGATCGAACCGCCGGACGAGACCGGCCAGACCTTCGAGGAGAACGCCATTCAGAAGGCGCTCTACTACAGCATCCACGCGCCGGGCCCGCTGTTCGCGGATGATTCGGGCTTGGAAGTGGACGCTCTCGGCGGCGCGCCCGGAGTGTTTTCGGCGCGCTTCGCCGGACCTCATCCGACCGACGAGGAGAACAATCGCCTGGTGATCGAGCGGCTCGGCAATAGCGAGCAACGTAGCGGGCGGTTCGTCTGCGCGATCGCCCTGGCTGAGAAGGGCCGCCTGCTGCACACGTTTCGAGGCGTGGTGGAAGGTGTCATCCTCGATGCGCCGCGCGGGCCCAACGGCTTCGGGTACGACCCGTTGTTCTACTACCCACCCTTCGGCTGCTCGTTCGGCGAAGTAAGCGGTGACCGCAAACTCACAGTAAGTCATCGAGGCCGCGCGCTAGCCGCAATGATGGAGTGGCTGGGAAAGTAGCTGTCAGCTTTCAGCTATCAGCTTTCAGCCCGCATCAATTCCGATCTAGAATACAGAGACGCCGATGAAACTCCTCTGGTGCTGGCGCTGCAAAATGGAAATCCCGATGCTCGATGAAGACGAATACAAACTCGTCATGTCGAAATACGGATCAAAGGGAACTGGCGGGAGCCGGGATGAAATCATCGAGCGCTTCCATGGGCCTGTGTTGCGCGAGTACGAACGGATCACCGGATTTCACGAAACCAAGCCCAATGCGGTCCACCACCACCGTCTCTCGCTGTACGGCCCACCCTGCTCGAATTGCGGAAAACCCTTGAGAAGCCCGAAAGCGAGATTCTGTGCAGCCTGTGGGCATCGTGTCGGTTCGCCTGAAGGCTGATGGCTGACAGCTGACAGCTACCTACGGCTTCAACTCTTGCAGATCCAGATTCGTCTCCTGCTGGCAGCACACGCACTTGCCCGGCGTGTAGGCGCGGATGGAGCAGACCGGGCACCAGTAGGTGACGCTGTAGCGCTTGCCATCCTTGTGCACGATGATCGAAGTCGAAGTGTAGAATGGCCCCACCATGAAGCGGCCGGGAGCGTCGTAGTGGCCGACGAGTTCGATGTCGAACCCCGCCAGCCGCTTGTCATTCAGGACCGCCAGCGTTTCCGGCTCGCCTTCCGCCGAAACCAGTTCGTGCCCCGCGGTCTCGATGGCCGGCGGCTTCCCCTCGCGCTGCACCAGTCTCCCGCGCACGACGGAAGACGGACCCGGGGAAGCAGCCGCCGCAGCGAGCGCAAAGAGGATTGCCCAGACCATTGATTCCATTTTACCGCCCACGCCGCCTGCGTCGCCCTTGGGTGACCTGCTAGAATTCGGGTTCATGCGCCGGGTCTCGATCTTCGTCACCTGCATCGTGGATCAGCTCTTCCCGCAGGTCGGCATCGCGATGGCGACCGTGCTCGAACGGCTGGGCTACACCGTCGAGTTCCCCGAGGACCAGACCTGCTGCGGCCAGCCGGCCTTCAACACCGGCTACCGCGACGAGGCGCGCTCGGTGGCGCGTCACTTCCTGAAGGTCTTCCGCGATGCGGAAACCATCGTGGTACCCTCCGGCTCCTGCACGTCGATGATCTGCCACCACTACAAGGAGCTGTTTGCGGACGAGCCCGCTCAGCTCGAAGGGCGCGTCTGGGAGTTCTCGAAGTTCCTGACCGAGGTCGCCGGGGTCGAGGATGTCGGAGCGCGGCTCGACAAAGTGGTGGCCTTCCACGACAGTTGCCACGGCCTGCGCGAGCTTGGCATCAAGGAAGGACCCCGCAGGCTGCTCTCACGCGTGCGCGGCCTCACGCTCCGCGAGATGGACACGGCCGAAGAATGCTGCGGCTTCGGCGGAACGTTCTCCGTGAAATTCCCCGAGATCTCTGGAGGAATGGCGCGCACCAAGATCGACTCCATCGTCCGCTGCGGCGCCGAGGCGGTGGTCGGCATCGACGCAAGCTGCCTGTTGCAGATTCGCGGCGCGCTTTCGCGGGCCGGCCTGCCCGTCGAAACGATGCACCTGGCCGAAGTGCTCGCGCACCGCTGAGGGAAACGATGACCGGAGCGCCCGAAGAAAAGATCCACGAGACGCTGGTGAACATCCGGCTGCAGACGGCCATCTACACTTCGACGGCGCGTCTGGCGGACCACCGGCGCACCGCCCTCGCCACGCTGCCGGAGTTCGAAGAGCTGCGCACCCAGGCCAATCTCATCAAGCGGCACACCATCGAGAACCTGGGATTCTACCTGGAACAATTCGAGTCCAACGCGAAGGCCCACGGCGTCCAGGTGGTGTGGGCGCGCGACGCCGACGAAGTCGCCGACTTCGTGTGGGATCTGGCGAAACGGAAGAGCGCCCGCCTGATCGTGAAATCGAAGTCGATGACCAGCGAGGAAATCGACCTCAACGAGCGGCTGGCGCA
>DATNLV010000810.1:0-8737 GCA_035602665.1 Bryobacteraceae bacterium
CGCGGCCAGCAGCGGTCTCAGGAGTCTCATTGGAAGAACCTCACGGATTTCAGGTTCCAGGTCCCGGCCGCGCTTGCCGTGGCATCGAGTTTCCACTGCACCAGGTCGCCGGCGGCGCAGGCTTTTGCCGCGTGAGGGAAATCGGTCAGCAACACCGTTGTAACCACGCTGCGCCCCGAGGCTGCGGCAGGAGTGAAAAAGATCGCCTGGGGCGTTCCGTAGGTCCCGCCACTGGTTGCCCCCGTGCCGATACAGAGTAGAGATACGGTGACCGCGGGAGCGCTGGTGGACGCGGACCACCCATCGAGGATCAGCGACAGATTGCCGGTCCAGCCGGCTGGAATCTCGAACTCGTCCGCGATGATCTGTTCTACCGACGGGCTGAACGCCAGGTAGCCATGAAGACCGTCTGCCTCGCATCTCGCCTGTGGCGGCGCGTCCGTGCCCGGTTGCACTAAGGACGCCGGCACGCTGAAGCCCGTGCCCGCGATTCCGCCTTGGCACTTGGCGGCAGTGCCGGGGCCGTTGAGTCCTGGCCCCACAGGTCCAGTCGCCCCGGTAGCTCCGGTTGCTCCAGTCGCTCCCGTTGCTCCCGTCGTCCCCGCCACGCCGAATCCGGTAGCCCCAGTTGCCCCCGTTGCCCCAGCCACGCCGACCCCGGTTGCCCCAGTTGCTCCGGTTGCCCCGGCCACGCCGACCCCGGTTGCCCCAGTTGCTCCCGTAGCGCCGGCCGCCCCATTCGCCCCGGCTGCTCCGGTCGGCCCTATGGGCCCGGTCGCTCCGGCAACCCCCGCCGGTCCGGTCGCTCCGGTAACCCCCGCGGGTCCGGTCGCTCCGGTAACCCCCGCGGGTCCGGTATTGCCGATAGCACCCGTCGGCCCGGTCGCGCCCGTCGCCCCCGCCGGCCCGGCCGGTCCGACCGCGCCGACCGTGACGTCCAACCTCGCTGGGTGGCTGGTCAGAGTGTTCTCCTTGGAATCGATCAGGATGCTCGTCCCGCCCGACGACAGGATCGCGAAGCTCCCCAGCGGAGCGCCCGAGCCCGTGGTCCAGGACTGAACGGCCGCGGTCACGTCAATCACCAGATAGCCTGCCCCGGAGATGGCCACCGGCCCCACCGCCGTGCTCCCGTTCCAGAGGTTCCAGCCGTTGTTGTAGGTGACCAGGGTCTCAGTCCACGAACCGGGCTGCCACGGGTAGACGTTCAAGCCTGCCCCGGCAGCAGTCACCTTGTTCAAATAGAGAATCAGGTTGGCGTGCACGATGGTCCCGGAGGGAATATCCGAGACGTCGAACTGCAGCAGCGTCGTGTCGTTGACGTCCACAACCAGGTTGGCTGCCGTTCCGTTGTTCACACCGGCCAGGAAGCTGGCGCTGTTGATGAATGCGTCGGCTGTGAGCCGGGCGTCAGAGCCAAAGGCCCTGCCGGGACACAATGCCAACACCAGCGCGAATAGACACACGAATCCTGTTCTCTTGAACATGTTGCTTGCCTCCACCAACGAGCCGGCCCGATGCTTGGCCGGACCGGAGCCTATCTAGTCAGTCTTGACAGTTCGCCGCAGCGGCGAGCCTCGGCGGTCGACGCCATGCCGTTAAAGTGATCGGCAAAAGTCCGTCCATCCGACAGGTCGCCTGACTCGTTCCCGGCCTCGACCAGCGCCAGCGTGTACGTGCCCACGAGACGGCGTCGTCTTTAGGACCACAATCGGACCGCCTACACTTGTATCACGAAAGTAAGACGCTTTCGGACAGATTTGGTACTAGCCGAACTACTCGTACGGTATAGGACCACGCCCGCTTTCGCGCGGCTCCGCCTCGCCCCAGATGCGCCTCACGCATCTGGACCAGGCGACCCAGCACCGAACCGCGACCGTGAGGGAGCGGACGGCCCGTCACGCGCGTGTCTTTTTTACGATACACTGGACCTATTACGCGACATGAGGGGCAGGTTCAGGGGCCCAGCTATGCGACTCACTTCATCCGTGGTAGCCGGCGCGCTCATCGTCTTCGCGGCATCGGCCTGCGCTCAAGTATCCGCCAGTCTCTCCGGAACCGTCACCGACCCGTCCGGCGCCGCTCTCTCCGGCGCGGCGGTAGCGGCGAAAAACGTGGACACCGAAGCGGTCCGCACCACCGTGACCAATGCCGAGGGCCGCTACCAGTTCTTCTCTCTGGCCGTCGGCGAATACGAGCTTCGAAGCTCCAAGGCCGGCTTCAAGGAAGAAGTGCGCACCGGGGTCCATCTGGTGGTGGGCCAAAGCGCCACGCTGGATATGGAACTGCCGGTCGGTGAGTCCAGCCAGCAAATCACCGTCAGCGGCGACGCGCCCCTGGTGGGCGTGACCACGGAAAGCATCGCCGGCCTGGTCGGCGAGCGGCAGATCAAGGACCTTCCGCTCAACGGCCGAAGTTACGACGAGTTACTAACTCTGAACCCGGGCGTGGTCAATTTCACCTGGGAGAAGACCGGCGGCATCGGCGTCTCGAACTCCACCACCGGAAATAACTTCGCCGTGGAAGGCAACCGGCCCCAGCAGAATCTGTTCCTGTTGAACGGCGTCGAGTTCACCGGCGCGGCCGAGAACAACATGCAGCCGGGCGGAACCAGCCAGCAGTTGCTGGGCGTGGACGCGGTGCGCGAGTTCAACCTGCTCCTGGATTCTTATGGCGCGGAGTACGGCAAGCGTCCCGGCGCCCAGGTCCTGATCGTCACCCAGTCCGGCACGAATCAGTTGCACGGATCGCTGTTCGAATTCCTGCGGAACAACGCCCTCGATGCTCCCAACTATTTCGACACCGGCTCCGCCCCCGGCTTCGAGCGCAACCAGTTCGGAGGCTCGCTCGGCGGCCCGCTCCAAAAGAACAAGACCTTCCTGTTCGGCAATTACGAAGGCTTCCGCCAGCACCTGCACCAAACCGGCGTGGACCTGGTTCCAGACGCCAACGCGCGTCTCGGCTATCTGCCCTGCAAGCTGATCAGCCCCGCCCCCAGCCCCTGCCCCACATCGGGTCTGGCCTTCGTCGGCGTCTCTCCGCTGATCAACGCGTGGGCCGCGCCCAGCCCCGGCGCTCCCGACTTCGGCGGGATCTCCGAGGCGTTCAACAATCCTCTCCAGACCATCCGCGACGACTTCGGAACGCTCCGTCTGGACCACATCCTCTCGTCGAAGGACACCCTGAACGCAGCCTACACGATCGACGACAGCGGCGACTTCACGCCCACCGGCACCAATCTCTACAGCACCGATGTCGAGAGCCTCCGCGAGCAGGTGGCGAGCGTCGAGGAGACTCACGTCTTCTCCGCCTCCCTGCTGAACACCGCCCGGGCCGGCTTCTCGCGCGCCGGCTATTTCTTCACCGGCGAGCCGACTCCCGGAACTCCCGCGGCCGCCCTGCCCGGCTTCCTCGCGGGCCACCCCATCGGAGCGATCGTGGTCGGAGGCAGCGCCGCCTCGAATCCAACCGCCCAACTGAGTCTCGCCGGCAGCAACAACGGAAGTAACCTCCAGGTCGCCCGCAATCTGTTCACGTATGAGGACCGCGTGTCCTTCACCACCGGCCGCCATCAGTTCAACTTCGGGGCCTGGTTCCAGCGCCTTCGGTCGAACGAGAACCTGGCGCTCAGCCAGTACGGCCAGGCAACGTTCACCAGTCTGCAGACGCTTCTGAAAGGCACAGTGGGCACCCTTCTCTACGATCCCGCGCCGACGCCGCTCGGCTGGCGTTCCTGGTTCGGGGCCTGGTACGTCGAAGACGTCGTCCGCCTGAGTCCCAGCCTGACGTTGTCGCTCGGATTCCGCGACGAGTTCACCAACGGATGGAACGAGGTCCACGGCCGTGCGTCCACTTACACGTTCGCGGATGGCGTCATCTCGACCCAGCCCACCGTCGGAAGCTCGGCCTTCACCGTGAACCATGGGAAGTTTTTGCCGCAGCCGCGAGCAGCCGTGGCGTGGAGTCCTCTCCGCGGCAAGCGCACCACCGTGATCCGCGCCGGCTTCGGCATGTACAACGACCTCCAGGACGCGCTCGGCTACCGCACCGATCAGAACGCGCCGTTCAACCCGACTTACAGTCTCCCGAGCCTCCCCGTCTCCGGGCTTCCGATTGCGCCGGATGCCCCGGTTCCGGCCACCGCCAAGCTGGTTCCCGGCGGGGTGCAGCCGGACATGAGAACGCCCACGCTGGTTTCCTGGTCGTTTCGAATTCAACAGGAACTTACTACGAACACCGCGCTCACCGTCGGCTACATCGGCTCGCATGGTTATCACGAGATCATCGGCATCGACGCCAACGAACCTTTCCCAGTAATCTGTCCGGCCTCGCCCTGCCCCGCAACCTATCCCACTAACTTCCCCGCGGGTATGGCCGGCACACCGATTCCAGCAGGCACTTACTACGTTCCCACCGCGACAAGGGCGAATCCCGCGCTCGCCAACACCTGGACTTACTTCTCGTGGGGCGACAGTTCTTACAATGCCTTGCAGGTGGACCTCAACCGCCGCTTCAGCCGCGGCTTTTCGGTGCGCGGAGTGTACACGTGGGCGAAAGCGATCGACGACGGAGACTCCCTGAACGCCACCACATCCGGCGGAGAGCCGGCCCTGGCCTCAAATCCCTTCGACCTCCGCGCTGACAAGGGGCTGGCCAACTTCGACGTCCGGAACGTCGGCGTGATCAGTGCCGCCTACGCATTGCCGTTCGGACGCAAAACACGGGCCGGCGGCTGGACCATCAATTCGATCTTGACGCTGCAAGGCGGCTTCCCCTTCACGCCCCAGCTCAGCTACAACCCGTCGAACAACGGCGACACCAGGAACCCCGTGCGCCCCTTCGTAAACGCGGCGTTCACCGGCCCGGTGATCCTGGGAACCCCCGCGCAGTGGTTCAACCCGGAGGCATTTCTGGCCCCGCCGAGCGGCAGCGGCTTCTATGGAAACCTGGGGCGCGACACCCTGATCGGCCCCGGCCTGGCCACCTGGGATTTGTCTTTCCTCAAGGACACGCCTCTTCGCGAAAGGCTCAATCTCCAGTTCCGCGCCGAGCTGTTCAACGTATTGAACAGGGCGAATTTCAACACTCCGAACGCAATCACCTTCACGCCCACGGGAGTCTCGCCCACAGCCGGAGTAATCACCAGCACCTCGACTCCATCCCGTCAGGTGCAATTCGGCCTGAAGCTTCTCTGGTAGTAAGTGGGGCGGGTCTCCAGACCTGCGCCGGACGTCCACGTCCGGCTCTTTTCCTCGAACCTCGCCCACCCCCCGAGCCGTCGTATAGTTCTCGGAAGAGGTCGAAATGCTCAACCGGAGAACTTTTCTCACCGCCGCGTCATCCGTCACCGCTCTCCTGGCCCAGTCTTCGAGCCAGCCGGCGGCTGCCGCGCCCGCACCCGCGTCCCCGTTCGCCGATCCCGACTTCGGCTTCACCGCCCTAGTCACGCTGGGCAGCTCCTACTATCGCCAATGCGACCCCGGCAAGCTGCTGGCGATTCTCTCCCAAATCAAGCCGGGTGACTTCGAGTCCGCCTGGAAGGCGTTCCACGATGCCGGCGTGGAGGCGCAGGCGCTCGCGCAGGATGCCGCGAGCAAGCGGCACGCGGTGAGCGCCCGAGAAGCGTACCTGTGGGCGGCCGGCTATTTCAAAGCGGCGCTTCGCGCGGTGGACGGCACCAAGGATCCCGACCGCATGGGCGGCTGCTGGAAGGAATATGCCGCTTGCTGGTCCGCCGCCGCGGGATTGTTCGACCCGCCGGCCGAGCGTCTCGAGATCCCCTACGGCGACAGCCACCTGACCGGCTGGTTCCTGCGTGCCGATAACTCGCGCCGCCGGAAACCGCTGGTCATCCTGAACAACGGCGCCGACGGCCTCGAAAACAGCCTGTATGCGGATGGCGGCGCGGGCGCCCTCGCGCGCGGATACAATTGCCTGATCTTCAATGGCCCGGGCCAAGGCGACTCGCTGTGGGAGCGCAAGCTCTACTTCCGGCCCGACTGGGAGAAGGTGATCACGCCGGTGGTCGACGCCACGCTGCGCCATCGCGAGGTCGACCCCAAGCGCATCGCGCTGGTGGGCGTCAGCCAGGGCGGCCACTGGGTCCCGCGCGCGCTGGCCTTCGAACCGCGCATCGCCGCCGGAGTGGCCGACCCCGGCGTCTGGGACATCTCGGAGCCCTGGTTCACCCACCTCCCCAAAATGGTTCGCGACATGCTGGACACCGGCAAGAAGGACCAGTTCGACCACGTGATGGCCGGAGCCGTCGCGTCGAACCCCCGCACCGCCATGCTGTTGCGCTTTCGCATGCGCCCATACGGGATGGCGTCCTACTACGATGTCTTCCGCGCCGTGCGGGAATACAACCTCGCCGAAGTCGCCGCCCGCATCCAGTGCCCCATGCTCATCACGGATCCGGAGGGCGAGCAGTTCTTCCCGGGCCAGTCGCAGAAGCTCTATGATGCGTTGCGCTGCCCAAAGAAGCTGGTCCGCTTCACCCGCCAGCAAGGCGCCGATCAGCACTGCGAAGTTGCCGCGCCGGGCTTACGCGACTACACCGTCTATAACTGGCTGGCCGAGACGCTGGCCTGAGAATTACGGCCGACCCTGGACCGCCGGCATCTCCAGCACGCCCGTCTGTCCCGTCGCCGCCCGAACCTGCCGCGCCAGCGGCTGCACCATCCGCAGCGCGCGGATCATCGCCGTCGCCTCGGCGTCCTGCTCGCTCGATTCCGGCGTCTCGCCCGAAAGCGCGTCCATAAAGGTCTGCCACGTGGTCTTCTTCCTCGGGAACAGCTGCAGGCTCACCTCTTCGCCCGCCGGAATCTTCGCGGCCTTCTTGGCCAGCGCCAGCGCCTCCGGGAAGCCGCCGAGTTCATCCACCAGCCCCAGCGCCTTGCCGTCCTCGCCGCTCCAGATGCGCCCCTTCGCGATCTCCAGCACGCGCTCTTTCGAAAGCCTGCGGCCGTCGGCCACCTTGCTCGTGAAATCGACATACACGCGGTCGAGCCACGCCTCGAAGCGCGCCCACTCGGCCGGCGTGTAATCCTCCGTGCCGGTCCAGTAAGTGGCGTTCGCGCCATCATGCACTTCGTCGAAGGTGATGCCCAGCATCTTCCAGAACCCCGTGGTCAGCATCTTCCCGCCCAGCACGCCGATGGATCCGGTGATAGTCGCCGGCTGCGCCACAATCTTATCGGCCGCCATCGCCACAAAGTAACCGCCCGAGCCCGCCAGATCGCCCATGGAGACGATCACCGGCTTGCCGGCCTTGCGCGCCCGTACCGTTTCTTCCCAGATGGCATCGGACGCCACATAAGAGCCGCCCGGGCTATCGACGCGGAACAGGATGGCCTTGACCCTGGGATCTTTCACCGCATCGCGGAAAGCGGCGGTGACGGTGTCCGACCCCATCGAAGCGGAACCGAACAACGGATCGAAGCCGCTCTTGCCGCGGCCGACCGCTCCCACCCCGTAGATCAACGCGATGGTCTTGCCGCTCTTGTGCGGTCGCCCCGCGCGCTCCAGATACTTATTCAGATAGATCAGCTCGGAGCCGGCGCCGGCCATCTGCTTCACCTTGGTGTAAATCTCCTCGTGATAGGCCAGGCCGTCAACCAGCTTGGCGTCCACCGCCTCCTTCCCCAGCAGCGGCCCGCGGTCCACCACCGCGCGCACCTCGTCGGGCGTGAGCTTGCGGCCCTCCCCGATCCCCTTGGCCAATTGGGAGGACCAGGAGTGCATCACCGCCTCCATTTCCTCGCGATGCGCGTCCGTGAACTTCCTCTCGGTGAACTGGTTCATCGCGGCTTTGTACTCGTAGCGATGGTCCATGCGCGGAACCACGTTCAACTTATCCAGAGTGCCGCGTAGAAACTCGCCTTCGAGAATGACGCCGGTGAGGCCGACGTCGCCCGAGGGCTGCATCCAGACCTGGTCGAACGCGCTGGCGATGTAATACGAGGCGCCGCCCGGACCGAATTCGCCGAAAGTTTCCGACCACGCCACCGCGAATTTCTTGTGCGCGCGGAAATTGCTCACCGCCTCGCGGATTTCCTGCGCTTTCGCCAGTCCCATGCTGGAGCCGCCGAAGCGCGCGAAGAGGCCCTTGACGCGGTCGTCGGTCGAGGCGCGCTCGATGGCGTCCACGATGTCGCGCATCGACGGCTGGTTGCCCAGCATGGCCCTGGCGACGGCATCGTCGGGAATGTCCTCGATCACGCCGGACTCCAGGTTCACTTCAAGCACCGCGCTCGAAGGCACGCGGCCCTTGTAGGAACTGGCGGCGAACCCGATCACGAGCACCAGCAAAAAGAAAAGGATCGCAATCGTGCCGACAACGGCTAAACAACCCACGGTGAACTTGCGCATGCGTCTCGGCCCTCCCGGGCGCTACCCGATATTATGACCGAGCCGCGACCGCCAGGGAGCGGACCACTCAGGCGCTCTTCCGTTTCGATGCCGCGCGGCGCTGTTGCCGGAGAACCGCGGCGCCATCGGGAAACCCATCCAGAACCTCCGGATCGATTACCGCTGTGTTGGCGCCCTCACCGTACCTGGCTGCCGTTGCGCCACGGATGCCCGCGGAGAAGTCGTATTCCGGCCGCATGGTATCGCGTTCGGATTTAGGTGACAATCGACTCGTCTTTTTCTTCATACTGCCTCTCGGTCACACCCCAGGCTCGTTGCGCAGACGTTGGAGCACTGTCTCAAATATCCGATCGTTGCGGCTCGCGAACGT
>DATNLV010000811.1:0-8916 GCA_035602665.1 Bryobacteraceae bacterium
GGACCAGTTCCCCCGGCTTCGAGCCCGACCTCGCCAAGACCTTCAACCGCGGCTTCACTACCTATTTCTTAGACGGCCACGGCCAGCCCATCGGCTCGCCGGAGACGCCGAAGATGACGGGCGAAAAGATCGGCGGCGTAGTGAATGTCGCCCCGGACTCCTTCACCATCGACGGCCCGGTCGAACTCCACCCCGGCGACGGCCTGGCCTTCTTCGGAACCGACGGCCACCTGCGCGGAACAGTAGTCAACGCCGTGCGCGGTCGAGCTGTGTTTCCGCAGAAGATCGAAGGCATAGAACCCGGTACCGCCATCCACCGCAACCACGATCATGCATTCCTGAGCCAGGTAGCCAGCGCGCGCCCCGAGCGCAGGATCGAAGTTCGGATGACGCTCGACGCAGCAGGCCTCACCGCCGTGGACGAAGACGGAAACCGCGCCGAAGCCCCGTTAGGCCCCGCGCCCGCAGCCGACAAGCCCGAAGCCGCGCTAGCAACCCTCCGTCGCCAGCTCGCCAAGACCGGCGACACCGAGTTCGCCTGCACCGCGGTTGAGATCGCGCTCGATCCAGTCCCCTTCCTGCCCGTCTCCACGCTGAACGCGCTGCGTCGCGAAGTTCTAGCCCGCCTGAGCGCAGTGCGCGAGACCAACCGCCCGCGCCAAGAAGGCCGCATCGTCCCCAACGAAACGGCCTATCCTGCCCGCGAGCTCTCTTACCTGGGCAACGTGCTAAACGCGAAAGCCGAAGCCTTCTATCGCCGCCACGGAGTCGAGCACATCGAGCCCGCCGCCGAATCCGGCCTCGACCTCACCGGCCGCCGCCTCATGACCACGCGTTACTGTATCCGCGAGCAACTCGGCCTTTGCGGCGCCGCCATCGCCGAGCCCCTGTCCCTGATCGATGACGAAGGCCGCAGCCTTGAACTAAGGTTCGACTGCGAACACTGCGCCATGGAGGTGTACAGCCCGTAGCGCCAGCATTCATTTGTTTCCTATCCGCGTTCATCGGCGTTCATCGGCGGCTAATAATGTCTTAGCCGTTCGCGCCCTTGCTCGAAGCATCCCGCCGTCCCCTTGCGGCATCTAAGACGTATAACCCAAAGAACTGGCCACGTAGCCTACCGTTTCAGGGGCGGAGGTCTACCCCCAAGAGAGCGCAGCGGCCCGCTGGCGTCACGTGGTGACCGGCGGAGTCCTGGTTGGCATTACAGTTGCTCTGAACAAGGCCAGAAGGGGAGAAAGGGCGAGTGGAGAATATGGTTCGATTGAACGTACCGCTGGATCCAACCAGAACCGGGAGAGACGCCGAATCGCTGGAAGGCAACCTGAAAAGATACATCGTTGGCCAGGACGAAGCGATCGGGCAGATCGTCAACATTTTCCAGATGCATCTCACCGGGATGACCGCCCCGGGACGGCCCATCGGGAACTTCCTGTTCCTCGGCCCCACCGGCTCCGGCAAGACCCGCACCGTCGAAGCGACCGCCGAAGCGCTGGTGGGGAATCCCCGCGCCGTGATCAAAATCGACTGCGCCGAATTCCAGCACAGCCACGAGATCGCCAAGCTGATCGGTTCGCCTCCCGGCTATCTGGGGCATCGCGAAACGCACCCGCTGCTCAGCCAGGAAGTTCTCAATCAGTACCACACCGAACGCGTCAAGGTCAGCTTCGTGCTCTTCGACGAGATCGAGAAGGCCAGCGATGCCCTGTGGAACCTGCTCCTCGGCATCCTTGACAAGGCGACTTTGACGCTGGGCGACAACCGGCGCGTGGATTTCAGCCGCGCCATGATCTTCATGACCAGCAATCTGGGAGCGGGCGAGATGAGCAACATCCTGAGCCCGAAGCTGGGATTTCAAGTCGGCCCCGCCGCTCCCAAAGTCGTCACGCTCGACGAGAAGCTGACAGGCAAGATCTCGCAGGCCGGCGTGGAGGCCGCGCGCCGCAAGTTCACGCCGGAGTTCATCAACCGCCTCGACAAGATCGTGGTCTTCAAGCCGCTGGGCGAGGCCGAGCTGCGCAAGATCCTCGATATCGAGCTGCGCATGGTTCAGCAGCGCGTGATGCAGGCCGCCGGCACCAGCCCGTTCATCTTCACGGTCTCTCCGGGCGCCCGCGAGTACCTGCTGGCCGAAGGCACGGACATGAAGTACGGCGCGCGCCACCTGAAGCGCTCCATCGAGCGGCACCTGGTGCAGCCTATGTCGAACCTGATCGCGACCGAGCAGGTGCGGGGCGGAGACTGGATCCGCGTGGACTTCGATCCCCAGGCAGGCCGCGTCACGTTTCTCAAGGAAGCCGAGGGCATGCCGGCCTATGCCATGGCGGAGCTGGTCGATACGGCCATGCCCGTCGCCGCCGCCGCTCAAGCCAACGCCGCTTCGGTCGAGGCAATCCGCGCAACCCGCGCGGGGTCTTCGAGGAGGGGCTGAGCGCCAATTCTTCCTGGCTTCCCCGCCAGAAGCGGCATATAATCAGCGAAGCGCGGAGTCAGCATGTCCAAACCTTCCTCCTTCGCAGACGTTGAGCTAGCCGTGAGCCCGGGCGCAAAGACGCTCGGCGAGGCCGTGGAGCCAGAGACCCCTTTTCGCGTCCTCATCCTGGCGGATTTCAGCGGACGCGCCAATCGCGGCGTGATGGAAACCAGGGCCGGAAGCCGTCGCCCCGTCCGGATCGATCGCGATAGTTTCGATGCCGTGTTCGAGAAGCTGCGGCCTGAGTTGCTTTTCCCGCTGGCGGGCAGCCCGTCTCCCGCTCTCGCCGTCCGCTTCAAAGAGCTCGACGACTTCCATCCGGACCGGCTCTTCGAGCGGGTCGATGTCTTCCAGGCGTTGCGCGGATTGCGCGAGCGGTTGAGCGACAGCGAGACCTTCGCCGCCGCCGCCGCCGCGCTCCGGCCCGCCGAGTCTGCTCCTCCGCCCGCCGCCCCGGCCAAGATCACCCTCGACGATCTGCTCGACGACAGCGACGGCGCCACCACCGGAACGGCGCGCGCTCTCGACGACTGGAGCGCGATGCTGCACGACCTGGTGGCGCCCCACCTCGTCCCGGGTATCGATCCGCGCCAGACGGAGCTGATCGCCAAGGTCGACGCCGCCACCAGCGAGGCCATGCGGGCGTTGCTTCACCAACCCGCGTTCCAGGAACTCGAGGCCGCCTGGCGGGCGGTCTTCTTTCTGGTGCGCCGCCTCGAGACCGGCTCGGAGTTGAAGCTGTACCTTCTGGACGTGTCAAAGGCCGAGCTGGCCGCGGAGCTGGAAACGGCGCGCGACGACCTGCGTCACAGCGAGTTGTGGCGCATGGTGGTGGAAGAGAGCGTCGGCACCCTCGGCGGACAGCCCTGGGCCGTCCTGGCGGGCGGCTATTCTTTCAGCCAGAGCGCCGCCGATCTGAAGCTGCTGGCGCGGCTGGGCGCCGTAGCCCGGGAGGCCGGTGCGCCGTTCCTTGCCGCCACCAGCCCGCAGATGCTCGAGAATATCGCCGCCGGCGCCTTTCGCCAGATCCGAAAGCTGCCGCAGGCGCCCTGGATCGGTCTGGCGCTTCCGCGGTTCCTGCTGCGCCTGCCTTATGGGAAGGAGACCGCGCCGGTCGAGTCGTTCGACTTCGAGGAATTCGATTCGGCGCCCGAGCACGAGTCCTATCTGTGGGGCAATCCCATCTTTGCCTGCGTGTATCTGCTGGGCGAAGCCTTCCTGCGGGCCGGCTGGGACATGCGGCCGGGCCTGGTTCGCGAGATCGACGGCCTGCCCCTGCACGTCCATAAGGAGGACGGGGAGTCCAAGGCCAAGCCCTGCGCGGAGGTGCTCATGACCGAGGAGGGCGCCGAAGCGCTCCTCGAGAACGGCGTGATGCCGCTGGCCTCGATCCGGAATCAGGACACCGTCCGCCTGATCCGGTTCCAGTCGATTGCCGACCCGCTGGCCCCGCTGGCGGGCCGCTGGCGCGGCTGAAACTCAGCGGCTGTGACCGCCACCGCTGCTACTGCTGCCGCTGCTGGACGAACCGCCGCCACCACCACCACTGCTGTGGCCGCCGCCGCCACCGCCTGAGTAGCCGCTGCTACCGCTGCTGTGGCCGCCGCCGCCACCGGAATAGCCACTGCTGCCGCTGCGGCCACTGCCGCCGGAGAACGCGGATCCACTCGCGTGGGTCGAATGGCCCGTCTCGGCTGGGCGCCCGCGCCATGCCACCTGCCCGCTGCCCGGGTGACCTGGCGGGCGCGGTTTGAAAGGCTGCGAAGGCCAGGCGCCAAGGTAGGGCGGATAGAACCGGCATCCCCAGAAGCTGTTATAGAAACCATACGCAGGCAGGAAAGTGTAGGTCTCGTAGAGCGGTTCCCAAATCCACATGCTCGTGCCCAAGAAGCCGCTCGCCTGCGCCGATGCGGCGGCGGAAACGTTCGCCGCAGCCAGGTATTCGGCTCTCTGGGACGCCCACAGGAAGAAGTCGTCGCCGGTCTTGGTGTTGAACTTCTCGGCCACGGCCACCCGATCCAGACGCAGGCGGCGTCCGCGCTTGACGATCTGCGCCTGGCCGCGGAGGGTGACCCGCGCCTCGCCGGCGTAAACGCGGATCTGCGGCGGCCCGCTGTCCAGGCGGTAGAGTCCCCGGTTGAACAGGCCGAACAGGGCGCCGTTCATGCTCAACGTGAGGCCTTGTTGCTTGGCCATGTCGGCCGTTTCGACAATGACCGAGCCGCCCAGGAATTCGACGCGGGTATCCATGACCTCTCCGGAGACCAGCCGCACCGCGCTGTTCTCTCCCAGGCGCATGAATACGCCGGGGGCGAGCAGGACCTCCGCACGGCCTTGCTCGGTCCAGAGCTCGGAGCCGTTTTGCATCTGGGGAAAGCTGCCGGGCCTCAGCGTGACACGCGCGCCGTCGAGGATGACCGTTCCCTCGATGTAATTAATGAGGCCGGACCGGGCGGAAATTGCGACTTGGGCGGGGGCGATGTCTGCCAGCAGCAGGCATCCGAGACTGACCGTTCCGAGAAAGCGTCCCATGGGAGGTCCACCTCCTGCTTGGCTTCTGCCACAGACAGGACGCCCGTTATGAACGGTTGGTTACCGGCGCGGTTCAGTGGCGTGGGCCGCCAAGCCCGCTACGACCGCCCACAGCGGCGGAGGGAGCCGACCGGCCGCCCGCTCCCAGGCTGGGCGACGCAGCGGAGGCGGACCGCGAAGCGGTCACGGAAGAAGCGCTGGCCTGAGAAGCGGCGGCGACAGCGCCCGTATACCCGTAGTTCTGCCGGGGCACGTACAGCATGTAAACGCTCTGGGGGCTCCAGAACCGATATCCCCAGAAGCTGTCATACATGCCGCCCATGGGCAGGTACGTGAAGGTTCCGAAGAACGGATTCCAGATCCAGTTGTTGGAGCCCCAGAATCCGTACTGCTCGGCCGACCGGGCGGCGGAGACGTTCGCCACCGCCAGGTACTCGGCTCTGCGCCGCGCCCAGCGGTACGTGGAGTCGCCCCCCGCCTTTTCGTCGAACTTCTCGGCCACCGCGACTCCGTCCAGGCGAAGCAGGTGGGCCCGCTTGACGACCTGTGCCTGGCCGTCGTTCATGACCCGGGCCTCGCCGTCGTAGACGCTGATCTGGGCCGGCTCGCCGTCGAGCCGGTAGACACCCTGCTTCAGCAGATCGATGGAGGAACCCTTGTAGGTGAATCCGACGGACTCGTTCTTCTCGAGTTCAGCCGATTCGACGATCACCGAACCGCCCAGGAACTCGAGGCGGCTATTCATGATGTCGTTCGAGACCATCCGCACGGCGCTGTTCTCGCCCAGGCGCATGAACACGCCGGGACCGAGCAGAACTTCGGCGCGGCCTTCCTCCGTGCGCAACTCGGAGCCGTTCCGGATGCTGGGGAAGTTGTCGATCTTCACCTTCACGGGCTGGCCGTCCAGCGAGACCGTTCCCTCGACGTAATTGACCATGCCGGCCTTGGCGGAGATCGCGTTCTGTGCGGACGAGACTCCGGCCAATATCAGACTTACGAATCCGATTAAGACAACTCTGGAGAGCTTCACTGCCTGCCTCCCACCTGCAACCAGTTTGCGCCTCATTCGGGATCTGGTCAAGCCCCGCGGGGTGCGACGGGGGGGTGGGCTTGAGCCCGCGTGGGGCCTCAGCCCCGCTCCCGCGGGGCGGCGGAACTGAAGTTCCGCGCTGGATGAAGCCCACCCACCGCTCGGCATATACTGGTACTGAAATTCAGCGCACGCACGGAGCGGCCGGTCCATGTTCGCGGAACAGTTGAGGAAGGCCCTTCTCATCGCCTGGCTGATCGTGAGCGCCGCGATTGTTCCGGTATTGGCGGCCCCATTCGTCGTGCCGCCCGGAACCATTCTGTCGCTCGCGCCGCGGTGCGCGTGGAAGACCAGGTATGGCCGCGAGTGCGTGCTCTGCGGCATGACGACCAGCTTCATTCTTATCGCGGAGGGGCGGCTGAATGACGCGGTCGGCCGGAACCGGGGCAGCATTCCGCTGTATGCGGCCCTGCTCTGGAACGAGTGCATGGCGTTCTGGTATGCGTGGGGGGAGGGGTTCTCGTGCAGATCGTGAGCCTGGTGTGGGGGGTGCTGGCATTTCTCGGCATGGTCATGGCGTTGCTGCCGTGCCTCAACAAGTTGAACTGGTTCGATGTCCCGTTTGCCGGAGTGGGGCTGATCTTGAGCATCATCGCGATAGCCACGGCGAAGCCGGCGAACCGCGGCGCCGCGATCGCGGCGCTGGTTGCCAACGGCATCGCACTGGCGATCGGCGTGATCCGCCTGGTGTTGGGAGGCGGGATAATATAAGCATGTGTAGCAAAGCGATTCTGGCGCTCTGCCTGCCGTTTTTGGCGGCGGCGGCCGACAAGGGGCCGCCGACGGCACAGGGCGGAAACGAACACGTGACGATTTCCGCCACCCTGTATCAAGGCAAGGACGCGGTGCGCGGACTGTTGGGCTCTGACCTGGGCGGCTATTTCATCGTCGTCAAGGTGGAGATGACGCCCAAGGGCTCCAAACCGCTGGCGATCGATCGGGACGACTTCCTCCTGCGGAGCTACGACGACGGCCAGAAGTGCCAGCCCTACGCCCCGAGCCAGATTGCGGGCCGCGCCTCGCTGGCGGTGGTTCCGGTCGGAGGCGGCAACATGGGCGCGGAGCGGGGCGGCGGCCCGGTGTTCGGCATTCCCGGCATGGGTATGCCGCAACAGCTGCCAGGGAACCAGGTCGGTGTGGGCAACACCTCAAAGGTGCCCGACCATATCGAGGCCAAGGTCAACGACGACGCGTCGTCAAAGGACGAGCCGCTGCTAAAGCTCCTCAAGGACAAGATTCTGCCGGAGAAGAAGACCTCGGAGCCCGTCTCCGGCCTGCTCTACTTCTCGCTCGACGGCAAGCACAAGGCTAAGAACATGGCCCTGCAGTACAAAACTCCCAGCGGAGTCGTCAGCGTCGAGTTCCGTTAGTGCAGTGCGAGAGACCGATGGTGGGACAGGCACGCATTTCGCAAGTGCGGCGAAACGCGAGCCAGTCCCGGGTTTGCGGCCAATGATCCGCGTCAGCTCACCGATTCGATCGTCAGGGTCTCGCCGTCAACGCTGCCCTTCACCGTCACCTTCTCGGCGACCTTATCGCCGATCTTGTCCGGGTTGGCAACCTTCAAGGTCTTGCCGTCGCTGGTGACGAAGATGGCCGCGACGCCGCTCTTGATGCAGTGCTTGGCGCAGTCCGCCTTGGAGGCATCGTCGTGTTTGCACTTGCTGCAGGTGAACATGCCGGTCAGGTCTTCGGCGAAGGCGCTCCAGGAAAACAGCGCGAGCCCCAATACGGATGCGGTCAGGAATCGTTTCATGTATGCTCCCCCCCTCTGATGTCGCCGCCATGGGCGGCCGCCTCTTACTATACGGCGCGGTACTGGGCAAATGCAACTGAGTTGCGGCTGCGCGGCGGCCGGCCCGGCCCGCGCTACGATTGCAGAAGATGCCAGGTGAGTTGAAGGGCGATGCGGCCGCGGTGGCGCGGCATTACGATGAACACTCGCAGTCGGAAGAGGCGCGCCTGGAGCGTCACAGCCCGGTCGAATATGCGATCACGCTACGCTATCGGAGCCGCTTCGTAGAGGAGCAAGCGGCCGTTGCCGAAGTTGGGGAAGCCACGGGCGCGACGCCGGAGGGGTCTCGATCACTGTTTGTGGGGCGGAAGATGCCTACTTCTTCTCCAGAGGGTGAGTAGTCTGCGGTGCTTGTTCCTTGAAATCGCGCATGAGCGCCTGCAACTGCGGCATTACATCAGCCAGCCTCTGCTGCGCGAGCTCGCCGGCTTTGGTCATGAGGGACGGGCCCTTGGCGACCATAGATTGGCCGGTTGGAGATCGGTAGAAAGCCAGAATGTCGTCAAGCTCCGAGTACGCTTCGGTGTAGAGCTTCACGTAAGCAGGCTTCATCTTCTCCCATGCAAGGGCGCCGGAAATGACACGAGCGACTTTGTCCTGGAATTCTCCGAGGGCCGTTACCTGGTCGGGGGACATCTTTGCACCCGTGATTTGCTGAGCCACTCCCGTTTTCATCTGATGCATCGTCTGGTCCATAGCCTGGCGGAGCGTTTCGTCCATCTTTGTGAGTCGGAGGAACTCTTCCACCTTGGCTGTCTTGCTCGCTTCGTCGGCGTACGCGACCGAGGCGGCAAGACACAGGAGCGTGCCGGCAACCAACAGAGAATTGCGTTTCATAGAACGAGAGCATAGCACGGCGGCCGGGGCGCCACATCCGCTCCCTGGCGGTCGCGGTTTCCATGAGAAGGCTCCTCGAGTCAAGGAAAATCGTGATCGACGGATGTTTTTGTTTTGGCCTTTGCATGAGCCCCCTTTCCCTCATCTGAGGGACGCATTCGGAACGGCCCGGAGCGGTCAAGGGCGCGC
>DATNLV010000814.1:0-4238 GCA_035602665.1 Bryobacteraceae bacterium
TGTGGATACCTGGTATTCCTCCTGGGCGCCGGATTGGGCCAAGAGCGTCTTCCGCCACGTCACTCCCGATACGCTCTCGACCGAGGACCTGGTCGGCCAGATGAACGCCGCGCTGAAGCTTCCCGGTGTCACGAATTCCTGGACCATGCCCATCCGAGGGCGCATCGACATGCTGACTACCGGCATCCGGACACCGGTCGGGCTGAAGATCCAAGGTGCGGACCTGCAGCAGATCCAGCAGATCGGCTCCGAAGTCGAGTCGTTGCTGAAGTCCACCCCGGGGACGCGCACGGTGCTGGCGGAGCGCACGGCCGAGGGCTACTTCCTCGATCTGCAATGGGACCGCGAACAGTTGGCGCGCTACGGTGTCAGCGTCGAGGACGCGCAGAGAGTGGTCGAGAATGCCATCGGCGGCGACAACGTGAGCACGGTCGTGCTCGGCCCGGAGCGCTATCAGGTGAATGTCCGCTACCAGCGCGATTTCCGCAGCGACATCGCATCGCTGGGCCGCATTCCGGTCCCTGCGGGTGGCCAGAAAGAACTGCCTTTGAGCGATCTGGCGAAGATCAGTATCGCCACCGGACCGGGCATGATCCGAAACGAGAACGGCCTGCCGACGGGATACGTTTACGTGGATGTCGTCGGCCGCGATCCGGAGAGCTATATCAACGACGCGAATCAACTGCTGCGCGACCGCTTGAAACTGCCCGCCGGCTATTCGGTCGCCTGGAGCGGGCAGTACGAGGCGATGCAGCGCGTGAAGGAGCGGCTGAAGCTGGTGGTGCCGGCCACGCTGCTCCTGGTGTGTCTCCTTCTGTACATCAACACCGGGTCGGCGGTGAAAACAGCCATCGTCTTGCTCGCTGTGCCATTCTCCGCAGTGGGCGCAATCTGGTTCTTGTATGCGGTGGGCTACAACATGAGCGTCGCCGTGTGGGTGGGGTTGATCGCCCTGCTGGGAATCGATGCCGAGACGGGCGTCTTCATGCTGCTCTACCTCGATCTGGCCCATGCGGACGCAAAGCGCGAGGGCCGGCTGAATACGCTTGCCGACTTGCACGAGGCTATCGTGAACGGCGCCGCCAAGCGCCTCCGGCCGAAGTTCATGACGTTCGCCACCACCTGCATCGGCCTGTTTCCCATCATGTGGGCGACCGGCGCCGGTTCCGATGTCATGAAGCGGATTGCCGCGCCCATGGTCGGCGGCATTTTTACGTCCTTCCTTCTCGAGTTGCTGGTGTATCCAGCGCTATACTCGGTCTGGAGGGGGCGCTCCTATACGAAGGGCGTCAAAGCGGCCAGGGGGCTTCAGTCGTTGCAGTTGCAGCCGGACGCGGTGCCGGCAGGGTCGATGGAGAGGTGAACGAATATGGCAAAGGACAGAGCTGACAACGGCCGCGCGATGGAGAGGACCGGGTCCCTCCGGCGGGGCATGGCGGCCGCCGGCTGCACGCTGGCGCTGCTCCTTTGCGCCACGGCTGGTGCTCAGGAGTTGACCCCGCCCGCGGCTACCGAATCGCCTGTGCCGGAGCCAACGCCGGCTCCTCCCCCGGCCATCTCCTACAAGGGCGGACAGCTCAAGATCGATGCGGTCGATGCGACCTTGGCCCAGATTCTGGCGAAAGTCGCTGCTGCCACGGGAGTGCAGATCGATATTCCGCCCGCTGCGAGCGACACCCGGATGGCGGTCGTTCAGCTGGGACCGGGACCGGCGCGCGAGGTCCTTGCATCGCTGCTCGGTGACTCGAACGTCGACTACTTGATTCAGGCCTCCGACACCGATCCCCTGAAAATACAAAGCGTCCTGGTAATGATTCGGGAGAAGAAAGGCGCCAAGGCCACCGAGGAGGTGGCACGTGCCCCGGTCCGCAGCCCTTACGCGAGGCGCGGAATGCAACCTCAGCAGACCGAAGAAACGCAGACGCCCGAAGAAAGCACGCAGCCGGAGAACGTTGTCGTAGAGCCGGCATCATCTGCTCCAACGCAGCCCGACACAACTGGCGCAGCTCCAACGGCTGCGGAACAACCCCCACCCACTCAATCCGCGCCAGTGCAGCAGCCCGGGATGATTAATGGAGCGAAGATCGCCCCGCAACCTGTTCCGTCTCTGGACTCGCAGGGCATCACTTCCACGTTGCAGCAGATGTACCTGCAGAGGATGCAGATAAACCAGCAGGACCACCAGGCGTCCCCCCAGACGATGGCGCCCAACCCGCACTGAGCTGCCGGGGCGCCCCCGTCCTTACTGGCCAGCGGGCGTCGCACCCAACCCCCCACTGAGCTGCCGGGCGGCGCTCCTGTCCTTACTTGCCGGTGGACGTTGCGCCCAACCCCCCGCTGAGCTGCCGGGCGGCGCTCCCGTCCTTACTTGCCAGCGGGCGTTGCACCCAACCCGCGAGTTACTCGAACCGCCCTCCGCTATTTGCCGGCAGGCGCCGCGGCTGATTTCTCGAGCTTCTTGCGGTTGTAATCCTGGATGATCCGCGCGACGTATGCGTAGGTCTCCGGGAAGGGAGGCATCCCGCCGAACTCCGCCACTCGCTGCGGGCCCGCGTTGTAGGCCGCCAGCGCCTTCACTGCATCGCCCTCATAGCGGTCCAGCAACTGGCGCAGGTATCTGGTCCCACCCTCCAGGTTAGAAGCCGGGTCGAACACGTTCGTCACGCCCAGTGTAGCGGCCGTGTGCGGCATAAGCTGCATCAGCCCTTGAGCGCCCTTGGGTGAGGTGGCCGTAGTAACGAAACCGCTTTCGGCCTTCACCACGCTGGCCACGAAATCCGGATCGAGCCCTTGACGACCGGCTGCGCCTGCGATCAGTTTCTCGAGCGGGTCCCGCTCCAGGGTCTTCGGCGGATCGGCCTGCGGTGATGGCGCCGGCGGAACCGCGTTGGGCAGCGCTTCATGGCCCACGATGTCGCCGCTGGCGACTTCTATGAAGCCGGAGCCTGCGTCGGCGCAGAGCCACAGCCGCGTGGTCTGGCCCGCCCCCTCGCTCCGCGCGTATTGAATCGTGAAACCGTTGCGCAGCAGTGCCACCTGGCACACCTCTGGTCCAGGCCCGCTGTTCGCGGCGAGCGATACGGCGGTGAGTGACACGGCAAGCACGATTATGGCGGCCGCCTTAGACATATGCTGCCCTACGCAAGTCACACCTATCCCGTCAGCCGAGGGAAACCTCACCCACCAGCGTGCCACTGGAAGCTCCAAACGTCGTTGCAGGAGCGCAAAGACGGCGTTTGCCAGCCATCGCCGTGGCGGATCGTGCCGCGCTGAGGCTATCGAATTGGCTGAATCGCTCTCTTGGTGGCCGGCATCTACGACCTAAGGCTGGGCGCACTCAGAGATGGGCAATGGGAATCTGCTGAGGTCAGTCGCGACGGGGCGAGGCGCGTCGATGCGGGCATCGATCCAGGCGTCGGTCCATTCCATCGCGCCAGGCAACGGGCGCTGCACGGCGGAGTCGCCCTTTCGTCCGAGCCCCGGCTCCCCCTGCCATTCAACCAGGATGGCGGCCCGTGGTGTTTGGAATCGAATCTGCTGTCCTGTGGCCCAAGATTGGGATCTAGCACTCAACTATGACTCAGAGGTCCTCCCGAATTCTAGGATTGGTGTTGGCGGCGTCGGTCGGTCTCCTGCTGTTCTATCTCGGAGCGAGTGCGGTGTCGCGCTCGAAGCACAACCCGGTCACCGCAAAACCGGTTGCCTCGCCGCAGCCCGCGGTTCCGAATGACCACGAAGCCAAGATGCTGGCGGAGGAACTGAAACGCAAGCCCGGGCATGTCCCGGTGCTGTTCCGCCTGGCGCAGCTTTCGGAGGAATCGGGCCATCCGCAGGACGCGGCGCGCTATTTGCGCGAGGCCGTCAAGCAGGAGCCCGATAACGCGGACGCGCGGCTCGAGTTGGGCAAGGTTCTTTACGAGACCGGCGACGTTGGCGGCGCCCTCGAACAAACAAAGAAGATTCTCGACAATCAGCCGGACCAGGCCGACGCCCTATACAACTTGGGGGCGCTGTACGCAAACTTGGGCAACGCCGATCTTGCGCGCCAGTATTGGCAGCGGCTGGTCCAGTCGAGCCCCGATTCGGAGAGCGGGAAGAGGGCCAAGGAGTCGCTGAGCCGGCTTGTGGCCCAGGCTCGGTGAGGGGGGCCAGTAGACCGGTCTGGCTAGTAAAGTTTACCGGTTCTTTTACGAGATTACATCCTTGGGGGTAGTTCTAAAGGGCTGAAATCAGGGCTG
>DATNLV010000820.1:0-4579 GCA_035602665.1 Bryobacteraceae bacterium
ACAGTCTGATCTTTCGCCCCGACGGACCCTATGGCCTGTACACGACGGTCGGAGTCCGGTGGTACTTCGGCGGCTACGGCCGCTCCGGCGCCCACTGACCGGAGGGCGAGTCCGCCGCCCCACAGAGCGGGGCTGAAGCCCCGCGCGGGCTGAAGCCTGCCCCCCGCTTCGTTGTTCGGAATGCACTCCCCTGCATCCGCATCATATAATTGAACCCAGGAGAGGGTTTCCCAAACGAGGGATAGCGATACTTCATGCCAACAGTCGAGGAAAGTCCCGTTTCCCCGCTTTCGAGCGAGGCGCAGCAGTCTTGTGTCAACGATTTTTCCATCCAGGTAGCCACCGTAAACGGCTCGGGAAGTCAGACGGCGAACACCGTCCTGATGCGCTCCCTGTTTCAGATGGGCATCCCGGTCTCGGGCAAGAACCTGTTCCCGTCGAACATCGCGGGACTGCCCACGTGGTTCACCATACGGGCCAGTAAGGACGGCTACATCGGCCGCAAGAAGGAGATCGACTTCCTGGTCGCGATGAATGCGGAGACGGCCCAGGAAGACGTCCGCAAGCTCGACCCCGGCTCCGCCGTGGTGTACGACGAGCCGCTGAAGCTCAACGCCATCCGCCAGGACCTGCACTTCTATCCGGTGCCGTTCGACAAGCTGGTGGGGCCGGTGTGCCCTGAGGCGCGGCTACGCAAGCTGGTGCGCAACATGATTTACGACGGCGTTGTGGCGCACCTGCTCGGGATCGAGATGGACGAGGTTCGCAAGGCGCTGCTCAAGCAGTTCGGGGCGCGCAAGGCGAAGGCCGCCGATTTGAACTGGGGCGCCGTGGAGGCGGGCCGCGACTTCGCCGCCGCCAACCTGCCCAAGGCCGACCGCTACTCGGTGAAGCGCATGAACGCCACGGCCGGCAAGATCATCATCGACGGCAACGCCGCCTGCGCGCTGGGCGCCATGTTCGCGGGAGTGACGGTGGTCACGTGGTATCCCATCACGCCGTCGTCGTCGCTGGTGGAGTCGCTGATCGGCTACCTGAAGCGGTTCCGCATCGACAAGGAAACGGGCCTGGCCACTTACGCCGTGGTGCAGGGCGAGGACGAGCTGGCGTCGATCGGCATGGTGTTGGGCGCGGCCTGGGCGGGCGCGCGCTCCATGACCGCCACCGCGGGCCCCGGCATCTCGCTGATGTCCGAGTTCACGGGCCTGGGCTACTACGCGGAGATACCGGCGGTGATCGTGGACGTGCAGCGCGTGGGGCCTTCGACCGGCCTTCCGACGCGCACCATGCAGGGCGACCTGATTTCGACCGCGCTGCTCTCGCACGGCGACACGAAGCACCCGATGTTGTTCCCGTCCTCGATGCGCGAGTGCTTCAGCATGATGATCGACGCCTTCGACCTAGCCGAGCGCTTCCAGACGCCGGTCTTCGTGATGAGCGACCTTGACCTGGGGATGAATAACTGGATGTCCGACGCGTTCCAGTACCCGGGGAAGCCGATCGAGCGCGGCAAGGTTCTGAACGCGGAAGAGCTGACCAAGCTGAGCGGGTTCGCGCGATATCGCGACGTGGATGGCGACGGGGTGGGTTATCGCACGCTCCCCGGCACGAATCACCCGGCCGCGGCGTACTTCACGCGCGGCAGCGGGCACAACGACCGCGCCGGTTACAGCGAGCGCGAAGACGACTACATGAACAACATGGACCGCCTGGCGCGCAAGTTCGAGAGCATTCGCCAAGCGCTACCCGGGCCGCACCTCGACATCAACAGCCGCGCCCATGTCGGCCTGGTATGCGCGGGCACTTCGCGCTATGCCACGGAGGAAAGCCGCGACCAGTTGCTGCGGGAGCGGGGTCTCGAGACCAGCTATCTCCGGCTCAAGGCCTTCCCGTTCGGCCAGGAGCTGGCCGATTTCGTACGGCGCCACGAGCGTGTCTACGTGATCGACCAGAATCGCGATGCCCAGTTGGTGATGCTCATGCGCCTGGAGTTTGAGCCGGAGCTGATCGCCAAGCTGCGCAGTGTGCGCTACTACGGCGGGCTGCCGCTCGACGCGCGCACCGTAACCGACGAAATCGTCCGCCAGGAGGGACTCTGATGTCCACCACCACCGCGCCGCCCAAGAAGACCAACCACATCGGCCTCGAGGTTTCAAGCTACAAGGGCGGCCGCACCACGCTGTGCGCAGGTTGCGGCCACAATGCCATCTCAGAGCGCATCATCGAGGCGTTTTATGAGATGGGAATTGAGCCATGGTCGGTTGCCAAGTTCTCGGGGATCGGCTGCTCGTCGAAGTCGCCGGCTTACTTTCTGAACATGGCGCACGGGTTCAACTCCGTGCACGGCAGGGCGCCGTCGGTTGCCACGGGCGCCATCCTCGCAAACCGCCACCTGTTCGGGATCACGGTTTCGGGCGACGGCGACACCGCCTCGATCGGCGTTGGCCAGTTCATCCACATGCTGCGCCGCAATATCCGGCAGGTGTACATCATCGAGAACAACGGGGTGTACGGGTTGACCAAGGGCCAGTTCTCGGCGACGGCCGACCTGGGTGCGAAGCTCAAGACCGGGGTGATCAACGACCTGACGCCCATCGACTGCTGCGTCGAGGCGATTCAGCTGGGCGCCACGCTGGTGGCCCGCTCGTTCTCCGGCGACAAGCGGCAGTTGCAGGCCATTCTCAAGGCGGCCATCGCGCACCACGGTTTGTCGATTATCGACGTGATTTCGCCTTGCGTCACGTTCAACGACCACGAAGGCTCGACCAAGAGCTACGCCTATATGAAGGAGCACGACGAGCCGCTCCAGGAGCTGGATTTCGTGCCGGCCTTCGCCGATATCACGGTCGAGATCCCGGAGGGCGAGGTCCGCGAGATCACGCTGCACGATGGCTCGCGGCTGCTGCTCAAGAAACTCGGGCGCGATTACGACCCTGCCGATAAGATGAACGCTTTGCGGACGCTGAACGAAGCCGAGGCCGCGGGACACGTGGTCACCGGCATCCTGTATCTCGATCCGACGCGCAAGCACTTCATCGATCAGTTGAACGTGGTGGACGAGCCGTTGGGCACTTTGCCCGAATCGAGGACGCGGCCGCCGCGGGAAACGCTCGATCGGATCATGGAAGAGCTGCGGTAGGCACTAAGACCGCAGCAGCCCATAGAAGCACGCGAAGAATCCGGCCCAAGCGCCGATCCAGAACGCGAGCATCACCCGTCGAGTCCTGATCTCTGACGGACTCTGTGACGACGGCTGCCAGAGGGTGCTACTTGATAGGTCCATGTCAAAGAAGTCGCCCCCAGGTTTGCCATCGGCTCCGTATGAAATGACCTCGGGATATGGGCCGCCAGCGCGGTAGTGAAAGGCCCTGCCCCAGGGATCCGTCAGCTCCCGGCTGTCCACGTAAGGCCCTCTCCAACCCCGAGTGCCCGGGCTATAGGCCAAAGCTTCGAGGCCCTCTGCCGCGGTCGGGTACCGTCCGCAATCGGCCCTGAAACTGGCGAGCGCTTTGACCAAGTCGTGAATGTATATGTACCCAAGGCGTTGGCGCTGCCTGTCAGGCTCCCTTGGTGGATGTGCAAACATGCCACCCAAATCACCCAGGCAAACACTATGGCTCCGAGGCTGTAGAACAGCCGGGACAATGACAGATCCTCACACAGCTAGACGCCACTACCCTCGAAGGCGTTGAGAGAACCCGAGCTGCGATACCCTGAGATTTAGTGCGCGGCGCGATTCAAGTCGAAAGTCTGATCAAGGAGTTCCGCACCTTCGAGCGGCGGGAAGGGCTGTGGGGTGCGCTCCAGAACCTGGTGGTGCGCGAGTATAAGACCGTGCGCGCGGTAGACGGCATCACCTTCGAGGTCCACCCGGGCGAAATGGTCGGCTACATCGGGCCGAACGGCGCGGGCAAATCCACCACCATCAAAATGCTCACGGGCATCCTGGTGCCGACTTCCGGCTCGGTGCGCGCCAACGGCTTCGTCCCGCTCACCGAGCGCTCGCGCTATACGCGCACGATCGGCGCCGTCTTCGGGCAGCGCACGCAGTTGTGGTGGGACATCGCGGTGGTGGAGTCCTTCCGGCTGCTGAAGAAGATCTACGGCGTCTCGGACGGCGACTACGCCGCTCGCATGAAGCAGTTCGACGAGGTGCTGGAGATCGGCCGCTACCTGCACACGCCGGTCCGCAAGCTCAGCCTGGGCGAGCGGATGCGCTGCGACATGGCCGCCGCGTTGCTGCACAATCCGCCGCTGCTGTTTCTGGATGAGCCCACGATCGGCCTGGACATCGTCGCGAAGGAAAACATTCGCGCCTTCCTGAAGCACGTCAACCGCGACTTCGGCACCACCGTCCTGCTCACCACGCACGATCTCTCCGATATCGAGGAGCTTTGCCCGCGGCTGATGATCATCGACAAGGGGCGGCTGCTGTTCGATGGCGGCCTCGCCGGGCTCAAGCGGCAGCTCTGGCGCGACGCCACCGTCAAGTTCGATCTCAAGGACCGCGAGCAGGCCGAACGCTTCGAGCGCATCGAAATCCCCGGAGTGCGCCGCGAGAAACTGGACGGCCTGACCT
>DATNLV010000824.1:0-2698 GCA_035602665.1 Bryobacteraceae bacterium
TCACTTTGGGCGTATCCCTGGCACCGGCCATGTCCCAGAAGGCCGCTTTGCCCGCCGACATCGCGACGCCGACTCCGGAGGGGCCGCCATTCACGTCGTTCGTGAGGTCCACGCTCTCGGCGTGACCGGCGAGCGCCTTGATGCCCCGCGCCTTCGCCTGCGCGAACAGCGGATGATCGGCCAGCCCGTTGTCCTGCAGCAGGCTCACCAGCGCTCCGGCACCGCGGCGAAAGCCCAGCGCGTCGATGGGCAGCATGGCCACGTGCGGATCGACCCGGTAGCGCGCCTCGCCGCTCAGGCGATAGCGGCGCTCGAGAGCCTGTCCGAGGATCATCCACAGCGCATAACAGGTCGGTACGCTGTGGCCCGCCGCCATCAGGAACTTGTCGCTGAAGGGATGCTTGGGCCGCCGGTAGTCGTAACGCAGCCCGCCGCGTTCCGGTCCCGCCAGGTGGGTGATCACGTTGAACGGCGTATAGGCGAGTGGTCCGCCGAAATGCCCGGTCTGCGCATAGTTTCCCAGCAGCGTCAGAGTCATGCAGGTCATGAACCCCACGTCCTCGAGCCGCGCGCGCTCCTCCGGACTGAGCTTCACCGAGGTTGGCATTCCATGCTTTGCAGTTTCCAGGCTCACGACGCTCACTTCAGCCTCCGGGTTTCGGGTCAGCGATTCGAATCATCAATTGCAACTGGCCGTCACGCGGCAGATCCGCGGTCCCGGACGCATAGCCGTTGGCCTTCAGGATCAGGGCAATCAGATCCGCGGTGGTTGCGGAACTCAAGGTCCCGGGGTTGTTCTGCGGCATCGTCGTGCGCACGCGCTCGCCCAGCTCGCCCACCGACAGGCCGACCCAGTTGCCGAGAAAGGTGCTGCCGACGAGTGCGGGGGCGACGTCCACTCCGTTCATGGTCTCACCGTGGCAGGCCTGGCAATACTTCAGGTAGGCGGCTTTGCCGCGTTCGGCCTGGACCTCGCTGTAGACGCCGGCATTGGTCGTAGCGGTGGCCTCCTGCGCGCGCAGCGCGGCGGCTGCCGCCGTGAGCAGCATCAACCCGGATGCCATCATCGCGCCGCGCTTCGCCAGATCATTCACGTGTCAGTCCCTTGGAGCCTGGGTGGCCGCGCGGCCGGGAGGCCTAAGGGTATCAGGCGTCGGCGGGAAGCCGGAAGGCCAGCAGTTCCCCGGAGTAGCTGCCGCCGCTGATCGCAATCACGAGGTACTGTCTTCCACCCAGCATGTACGTCATCGGCGCGCCGCTTTGCGGCGCCGGCAGGTACACCGCGCCCTTCTCCTCGCCGGTGGCCTTATCATAGGCACGCAGCATCGCGCCGCGCACGCCCTGCGGACTGGTGAAATAGCCTGCCTCGCCGCAGATCACCAGCGTCTTCGTGCACAGCGGCCCGAGATTCCCGGCTCGACCGGTGCGCGGGACCTTGAGGCCCTTGAGGGCGGGGTGGTTCCTGACATAATCCGGTGTTTCGCCGTGCGCGATCTGCCATCGGAAATCCCCGGTCTCGAGATTGATCGCGGTAATGCGACCATAGGGCGGCTTCAGCAACGGCAGCCCCTGGACCGTGAGTTGACCCGGGGGCGCGAGCGGGTGCGCTGCGGAAGGCTGCGAGCCCTGCGGGTTCGGGCGCGGCGGCGGGGCGCTCTCCGGATCGGGGCGCAGGGCCGATGATGCGGACCCCATCGCGCTCTGCGCCCGTGGCGCCTGTCCCGCGATGCCGTGGATGAGCGGAAAATCCGAGATACCGGGATCGGTGTTCTCGATGATTCCGAGAACGCTCGGCTGGGTCTTCGAGTAGATGAATACGGTGTGCGACTCCGGGTCGTAGCAGCCGCCCGGCCAGTTCGTGCCGCCCTGGGCCCCGGGCGATGCAATGGTCCCATACGGACCGCCGAGCTTGCTCATCGTCGGCGGCGTGTACATCGGGCCGATCTTGTACTGCTTGAGCAGTTCGAGCGCCTCCTGATGCAGTTCCGGCGTGAATTCGATGACCTGATCGGGACTGACGCCCTGGTTGTCATACGGCGCGGGTTTGCTCGGGAAGGGCTGGGTCGGCGAATACCATTCGCCGGGCACATCGCCCTTGGCCACCGGCCGCTCGATGACCGGCCACAGCGGCTTGCCGTTGGTACGGTCCAGCACCCATAGAAACGTCTGCTTGGTGGGCTGCGCGAGCGCCTTGACGATCCTGCCCTCATGCGGGACATCGCATAGTATTGGTGCGCAGGGTGGATCGCAGTCCCACAGGCCATGGTGGATGAACTGGAAATGCCAGCGCCGCGCGCCGGTGTCGGCATCGACGGCCACGATCGAGTCTCCGTACAGCGCGTTCCCACGCCGGTAGATGCCGACCTCATCGCCGGTTGGCAGCTCCACGGGCAGATAGACCAGGCCCAGTTCCTCATCAGCCGACATCTGTGCCCAGACCCCGGCATTGCCCGCGGCGTCTGCATCCGAGTCCACCCAGGAGTCGTAGCCGAACTCGCCGCGCTTCGGAATCGTATGGAAGATCCACCGCCGCCTGCCGGTCGCGATATCGAAGGCTCGCACGTAGCCTTTGACGTTGCGGCGCACCCTGGGCACATCGCCCGCGGTGTGGGCCGCACCGACCAGAACCATGTTCCTGACCACGAGCGGCGTCGAATGCAGGCCGATATCCGCCGTGAGCGGATCGAGCTCCTGGTCG
>DATNLV010000829.1:0-2920 GCA_035602665.1 Bryobacteraceae bacterium
TGGCCCGCGGGGACGAGGGCGGCGTTCGCCACCACGTTGCCTTCGAACGAGTTCAAGGTGGAGACGTTCGGTTGAGCCATGCCGCTGGGCCACAGAGTCAGATAGGCCAGCGGACCCTGGGGCGCCACGGTCACGTTCAGCGAATAAGCCTGCGCGGTAGCGGGGATGCCGCAGGCGCCTTGAGGAATGGCGAACGAGCGCGCCGTGACGCCGTCAAGCGCTGGCCCGCCGAAGGATCCCGTGGAAGTGCGAGTGTCGGCTACGCGGCAGGGGTTGACCGGGACGAAGCGGCCTTGAAGGGGCGTCAACAGATAGGCGTTCTCGGGGTAGGGACCTCCGTTGGCAGCAATCTGCCCTGCATCGTTGATGCCAGTGGCCTCGATGAGCTGGCCCTGCAACTCCTGAGGGTTAACAACCAGGCTGTTGAGGTCGTACATCTGCCCGCCAGTCTGGATGAAGGCTCTCTGCGGGCTCACTAAGCCCGAATAGCCAACGATCTGGCCCCTGCGATTGATGGCATCGGCCTTACTACCGGCGTCGCCGGCGAGGGCGCCCAGGCCCGTCATGACGCCACCGGAATACAGGGCCTGCGAGTTTCCGGACGAATCCGTTGCGTAGCCCACGATCTGCCCACTTTCGTTGACAGCGGTGGCCTCACTATCAGCCGTTCCTGCGAGGAAGCCGAGGCCGGTCATGACGCCGCCGCTATACAGAAAGGCCTCGAAATGTCCCGATGGGCCGGTCGAATAGCCTACGATCTGGCCGCTGTTATTGATGCCGTTGGCTGAGCTCTGGGCGCCTCCCGGGAGGAAGCCGAGGCCGGTGACAATACCGTCGGCATAAAGGACCGCCTCACTTAGTTGTCCACTTCCTGGGCCCCCGCCTGAATAGCCGACCGCCTGTCCACTGTCGTTGATACTGTTGGCATAGCTGGAGAAGTAGCCGGGAAGGGTGCCGAGGCTGGTTGAAACCCCAGCGCTGTACAGGTAGGCACTCCCCTCGCAGAAGTCGCCCATCCAGTAGCCGACAACCTGCCCGCTGTTGTTGATTGCGGCGGCGGGGCCACCACCGTTCGAAAAGACCCCGCCGCTATACAGGTAGCCGTTCCAAAACACAGAGTTGTTGCAGTTGTGTATGCCATCGTTGCTGCCGCCCACGACCTGACCGCTGTTGTTGATGCCGCTGGCCCAGGTACGCGATGGGTATCCATTGTGCGAGATCGCGGTGACGTTGTAGAGGTTTTGAGCCCACAGCCCAGCGGCTGAGGCGATTGCGAGAACGAGCGCGCGCGTTCTTGGTGACATGGTTCTGCCCATGCCAATATAGTCCACTGAGTTCACGCCGTCAACGGCTCTTTACACGATCAACATGCAATCGCCGTAGGAATAGAAGCGGTAATTACTCTCCACGGCGTGGCGATAGGCGGCGAGCACGAGGTCTTTGCCTGCCAAGGCGCAAACCAGCAGCAACAGGCTCGAACGGGGTAAGTGGAAGTTAGTCAGCATCGCGCCGGTGCCGCGGAATTCGAAACCGGGATATATGTAGATATCCGTCTCGCCAGTGGCAACCCCGCGGGCGGCGCTTTCGATAGTGCGCACGCTGGTGGTCCCCACGGCGATACGCCGCGAGGCTTCGCGCATTTTACGCGCATTATCGGCCGAGATTTCGTAAAACTCGGAGTGCAGGTGGTTCGCTTCCACCTCCGCCTCGCGAATAGGCTGGAAAGTGCCGAGCCCCACGTGCAGAGTCACGTACGCGATTTCGGCCCCGGCGGCACGGCACCGCTCCAGGATTTCCCCCGTAAAGTGCAGGCCCGCGGTGGGCGCCGCCACCGAACCAGGGTGCGACGCGAAGACGGTCTGGTAACGCTCGCGATCAAGCGGGTCGTCACATCGGCGGATGTAAGGCGGCAGGGGAACGTGGCCGATCTGGTTGAACTTCTCGATCAGCTCACCCGTGTAGTCGAACCGCAGCGTGCGCTCGCCGAACTCGCCACGCCCGACGATCTCGGCTTCGAGTCCGCCTTCGAAGCGCACCCGCTCGCCGACGGGCATCTTGCGGCCGGGATGGACCAGCGCTTGCCAGATCCGCGGGTCCTCCGCCTGCGGCCGGATCAGGAAGACTTCGACGGTGCCGGTGAGATTCGTCGCGCGCGCGGGATTCTTCTTGCCGACAGGCAGGGCGCGCACGCCGGCGCGGTGGCCGTAGAGCCGTGAGCGAAACACCTTCGAATCGTTGAGCACCAGGCAATCGCCGGGTCCCAGGAATCCGGGCAGCTCGCGGAACATGCGGTCCTCCCAGCGCTGCTCCTGGCGGTAGAGGACCAACATGCGCGAGGCGGCGCGGTCTTCGAGGGGCCGCTGCGCGATGCGCTCCTCGGGGAGGCGATAATCGAAGTCGGAGAGATTCATGAACGCGGTTTCTACCGCAGGATAGCAATGGCGAAGATTCTGGGCATCGAGAGTTCGTGCGACGAGACGGCGGCGGCGGTGGTGGAGGACGGGACGCGCATCCTTTCTTCCGTGGTCGCCTCGCAGCTCGATACGCACGGCAAGTACGGCGGCGTGGTTCCGGAGTTGGCGTCGCGTGAGCACCTGCGCGCGATCGTGCCGGTGGTGCGCGAGGCGCTGGAGCGCGCCGGCACGGACTTGGGCGGCGTGGCGGCCGTCGCGGTGACCGCGGGGCCGGGACTGGTGGGATCGCTGCTGGTGGGGATCACTTACGCCAAGGCGCTGTCGTTCGCGCGCGGGCTGCCGCTGATCGCGGTGAACCACATCGAAGGACACATACACGCGGTGATCTCGCAGGCGCGCGGCGGCGGGCGGCCGGTGGAGTATCCGGCGCTGGCGCTGGTGGTGAGCGGCGGGCACACCCACCTGTTCGAAGTGCGCGAAGGGTTCGCCTACCAGTTGCTCGGCAA
>DATNLV010000832.1:0-3090 GCA_035602665.1 Bryobacteraceae bacterium
TCGTCCCAGATCTCGGGGCCGGTGGTTTTGAAATGGATCTCGGGATTAGCCGGGTTCTTGAATTGCTGGAGCAACAGGTAACGCTTGGGGTCGGAGTTGTAGATCTCTTCCGCCTTCGCGATGGCGCCCTTCATCCCCAGCGGGCCTTCGGTAAGGACCAGGTTCGCGCCGAAAGCCTTGAGGACCTTGCGGCGCTCGAGCGACATGGTCTCCGGCATGGTGAGGGTGAGCGCGTAGCCGCGGGATGCGGCCACGAAGGCCAGCGCGATGCCGGTGTTGCCGCTGGTGGGCTCGACCAGTTCGACGCCGGGTTTGAGGAGGCCGCGCTGCTCGGCGTCCCAGATCATGGCCGCGCCGATGCGGCACTTGACGGAGTACGAGGGATTGCGTCCCTCGATCTTGGCGAGCACCGTGGCGCGTGCGCCTTCCACGATGCGGTTGAGTCTGATCAGCGGTGTTCTGCCGATGCTCAATGAGTTGTCCGCGAAAACCGCCGGGCTAAGCGCCACCGCAGCAGGTCCGGATTCTTGGGTTGCCATTACATCCTCCTGTCGATTCGTCTTCAATACCGGTTACGAACTTGCGAGCGCCGTTTCGAGGTCGGCGATCAGGTCCTGCACGTCTTCGAGGCCGACCGAGACGCGAATCAGGTCGGGCGTGATGCCCATCGCATCGAGCCGCTCGCGCGGCACCGAGGCGTGCGTCATGGTGAGCGGGTGCTCGATCAGAGATTCGACTCCGCCCAGCGACTCGGCCAGCGTAAACACGCGCAGGCCTCCGAGCAGGCGCATCACGGCCTCTTCACCGCCTGCGAGGCGGAAGGAGAACGTGCCTCCGAAGCCGCTCATCTGCTTTAGCGCCAGAGCGTGCTGAGGGTGGCTCTCCAGGCCCGGATGCAGAACCGCCGAGACCTTCGGGTGCCGTTCCAGCCAGCGCGCCACGGCCAGGGCATTTCGATTGTGTTCCTCCATACGGATGGCCAGCGTCTTGATGCCGCGCAAAACGAGAAAGCAGTCCTGGGGGCCGGAACAGGTGCCCATGGCGTTTTGCAGGTATCCGATCTTGTCGGCGAGTTGGGGGGCCTTGACGATGAGGGCGCCGCCCACCACATCCGAGTGGCCGTTGATGTACTTGGTGGTGGAATGCATTACGACGTCAACGCCCAGCTCGAGCGGCCGCTGGAAATAGGGCGAGAGAAATGTGTTGTCGCAGATGGCGATGGCGCCGTGCTGGTGGGCGAGCGAGGAGACGGCGCGAAGATCCACCAGGTTCATCAGCGGATTGGTGGGCGATTCGATCCACACCGCCTTGACGCCTTGCTCGAGCACGGCGCGGAGGGCGGCCAGGTCGCGCAGGTCAACGTAGTCGGCGCGAATCTGCTTGTTGCGAAACACGGTTTCAAAGAGGCGATAAGTGCCGCCGTACAAATCGTTGTGGACGGCCACGCGGTCGCCGGCTTCGAACATCATGAGCAGGGTGGCTTCGGCGGCCATGCCGGTGGCGAAGGCGAATCCGGCGGTGCCGCCCTCGAGCGCCGCCAGGCACGACTCGAGCGCCTTCCGGGTGGGGTTGCCGCTGCGGGAGTAGTCGAACGGCCCGGGCTGATTGACGCCTCGGAAGGCGAAGGTGGAGGTCTGAAAGATCGGGGGCATGACCGCGCCCAGGTGATCCTGAGGATTGTGTCCGGCGTGGATGGCGATGGTTCTGAAGTTCATGAGTGCGGATTGTCCAGTTCCCTATAGAGTATAGGATACTACGACTGCGGTTTTCAAGCCAATGCCCTCGGGTGGCCCCTCCTATGTTGCTGTATTATAGGCTCGTACACGAATCTAATGTTTGTCAATAGAGATTGTTGACTTTTGACGGCGGCTAGCCTTATACTGGCCTCAGACGCGCGCGCCAGTTGTACCAGCGGATCAAATTCCAAACAGGGAGCAGAGCAACGTGTCTCAGCACAGGCGGTTCGGGCTTTCAGCCCTTCTTATGGCGATGCTGTCGGCGGCAGTATGGGCGCAGTCGACCGATGACAAACTTCAGGAATTGCAGCAGAAGGTGGAGGCGCTCGACCAACGGGTCAAGGCCGATGAACGGAACAAGGAACTCAAAGACGACGCGGCCGCGGACGATGCCAAGAACGCCGCCGCAGTGACCGCGGACACCAGCGGATTTAAGATCAAGTCAAACGACGGAAACTTCTTGCTGAAGATCGGGGCGGATTTGCAGGTGGACAACCGCTCGTTTGAGGGCTCGGGAAGCTCGTCGCTGCCGGACACGATTCTGCTGCGGCGGGTTCGGCCCACCTTCTCGGGCACCATCTACAAGTACGTGGACTTCTTCTTCCGGCCGGATTTCGGGCAGGGGCAGACGATCATCTACGACGCCTATCTGGACCTGAAATACCTTTCGGAGGCCAAACTTCGCGTGGGCAAGTTCAAGCCGCCCGAGGGCCTGGAGCGGCTGCAATCGGACGATGACACGAGCTTCATCGAACGCGGCCTGCCGACGCTGCTGGTGCCGAGCCGCGACATCGGCTACCAGCTTTCGGGCGATCTGCTGAAGCGCCGGGTGTACTACGCCGCCGGGGTTTTCAATGGCGTGCCGGACAACGGCCTGGCGGACACGGCCGCCAGCAACCATCGCGACTATTCGGGCCGTTTGTTCCTGACCCCGTTTCAGGGAGGCGGCGAAAACCCGCTGAGCGGGCTGGGATTCGGAATCGGCGGCGGGGGCGGGAATGTGGACAAGATTGCGCTGCCCTCGTACAAGACTTTCGGCCAGAACGCTTTCGTGACTTTTGCTTCGGGAGTGGTGTCGGCGGGCCACAGGACCACGCTCGCTCCGCACGCCTACTACTACTACGGGGGGTTCGGCCTGCTGTCCGAGTACACGCTGACGGAGGAGGGCTTTCAGAAAGCCGCGGTGCGACGGGACATCGCATTCCGGTCCTGGCAGGTGGCGGCCAGCTACATCCTGACCGGCGAGCACAAGAGCTTCACTTCTCCCACGCCGCGCAAGGCTTTCGATCCGAGGAACGGCGGTTGGGGCGCGTGGGAAGTGGCGGCTCGCGTGGGCGACTTCAGCGCGGAACGA
>DATNLV010000004.1:0-2418 GCA_035602665.1 Bryobacteraceae bacterium
TTGCCGACGTGCCGGTCGGGGTGGCGTATGCCGAAGCGCTGGCCGACCTGTTCTACGATTGCCCGCCGGTGAAGGAGTTCCGCAAGCGCTATTCGCTCCAGAAACTGGGCGGCAAAAAGCACCTGCTCTCCTCGCTGCTCAAGGCTTACAAGCAGTTTGGCGGCAAGAAGCAGCCCAACATCGCGATTCTCGAATTCCGCCAGAACTTCCAACCCACCGAGGAAGGCGAGCACGCGCTGCTCCGTTCTTTCTTCCGCGCCGAAGGGTACCAGACCGAGATCGTTTCCCCGGATCAGCTCGAATACCGCGGCGGCGTGTTGCGCAAGGGCGACTACATCATTGACGTGATCTGGCGGCGTCTCAAGGTGCAGGAGTTCCTGCTCCGCTACGATCTCTCGCACCCGCTGGTACGGGCTTACAGGGACGGCGCGGTTTGCCTGGTCAACAGCTTCCGTTCCGAACTGGCGCACAAGAAGGCGATCTTCGACCTGCTCACCGACGAGGCGATCACGGCCAGCTTCCCGGCCGCCGAAAAGAAGGCCATCCGCCAGTACATTCCGTGGACGCGAGTGGTGACGGCCGGCAAGACCACCTACCAGGACCAGACCATCGATCTGCTCGAGTTCATCCTCAAGAATCGCGAGAAGCTGGTGCTGAAGCCGAACGACGATTCCGGCGAGAACCACTCGATCAAGGGCTGGCAGACCGACGACACCGGCTGGGATCGGGCCCTCAAGCGCGCGCTGCGCATCCCCTACGTGGTGCAGGAGAAGGTGGAAGCCACTTACGCCCCCTTCCCGCTGCTGCTCTACGGCGAGCTCGAGGTGCGGCAGATGAAGGTGGACCTGCACCCGCACGCCTACCTCGGCAAAGTGCAGGGATGCTCGAGCTGGCTCTCGGCGGCCAACGGCGGCTTCTCGACCGTGGCCGGCCTGGCGCCGACGTTCATCCTCGAACCGAAGGGCTGAGCGCGGTTGTGGGGCGGACCCCCCGGTCCGCGGCCGACGCCCTCGTCGGCCTGGTCGTCGAACCGATCCGCTTGATCCACTGCGGGAAAGCGGGTCCAGGGGGACCCGCGCGGACCAGGGGGTCCGCCCCACAACCGGCCCCAAAACAGAGCTTCGACTCGTCATCCTCCGAAATGACGCTTGGGGGTACACTGTAACTGGAAGCACTACCAATAGATATTTCCCTTGACGAGACACTATATATTGGGGCAACATTACAGACCGTGGGCCTGCTATGAGCCCTTTACCCCCGTGGGACTGAGACAATAGACGTATAGAGGAGGCTGTGTAAAATGGGACAGTTGGGAGTCGATCTGAGCGTCAAGCTGCCGGAAACCGAGCAGAACCAGAAGCCGAAACGGGAGGGCGTCTCGTTTCCACGCTACTTTACGGCGAAGCTGCCGCCGGGCCGCACCCCCTACGATGAGTGCCGCTGGGAGATACGCACCGCCAGCATCGCCAACGATAAGGGCGTGGTGATGTTCGAGCAGCGCGACGTCGAGGTGCCGGCCGACTGGTCGCAGACCGCCACCAACATCGTCGCCAGCAAGTATTTCCACGGGCGGCTGGGCTCGGACGAGCGGGAAACCAGCGCGGCGCAGCTTGTGCATCGCGTGGTCGATACCACGGTCAAGTGGGGCCAGGACGGCAACTACTTCAAGACCGAAGCCGACGCGGAGAATTTCCGCCAGGAACTGGCCCACCTGGTGCTCACCCAGAAGGCCAGCTTCAACTCGCCGGTGTGGTTCAACGTGGGCGTCAGCGAGGCGCGCGGCTACGGCTGGTGCTACGAAGAGACGACCGACGAGATCCGCAAGCTGATGGCCGGCGAATCGCGGCCGCAGTGCTCGGCGTGTTTCATCAACTCGGTCCGCGACTCGCTCGAATCCATCCTCGACCTGGCCAAGACCGAGGGCATGCTGTTCAAGTGGGGTTCGGGCACGGGCACCAACCTGTCGCCCTTGCGCGAGGAGGAGGCCGGGCTCTCTGGCGGCGGCCGCGCTTCAGGCCCGCTGAGCTTCATGAAGGGCTTCGACGCCTTCGCGGGCGTGATCAAGTCCGGCGGCAAGACGCGCCGCGCCGCCAAGATGGTGATCCTCAACACGGACCACCCCGACGTCCACGATTTCATCTGGTGCAAAGCCAAGGAAGAGAAGAAGGCCCACACGCTGGTGGACGCGGGCTACGACAACTCGATCGACGGCGAGGCGTACGGCTCGGTGTTCTTCCAGAACGCCAACAACTCGGTGCGGGCATCGGATGAGTTCATGCACGCGGCGCTCGAGAACCGCGAGTGGTGGACCAAGTCGGTGGTGACGGGCCAGCCCAAGGCGCGCTTCCAAGCGCGGGACCTGCTGAAGGAGATCGCCGAAGCTACGCACCAGTGCGGCGACCCGGGCATGCAGTTCGA
>DATNLV010000023.1:0-4892 GCA_035602665.1 Bryobacteraceae bacterium
AGGCGGAAAAGAGCCTGTCGAGCCCGGCGGCCGACGCTTCCCGATCCTGCGACATACTATCCCCCAAGTTTATACTCCCGCACCGGTGCTCTTGCGCTCCGATGCTTCGAACAGCTTCACCACCCGCTGCCGGGCCCGGAAAAGCCTCACCTTCAGTGCATTCTCGTTCACACCGTAGACTTTTTCAAGCTCTTTCAGCGAGAGGCCTTCAATTTCTTTGAGCGTAAGCAGGATGCGGTCCTGCTCGGATACGCCGCTCATCAACGCCCCGACCATGTCCCGAACCCGCACGCGCCGCTGGTCGTCCTGGTCCTGCCTGGTCCCGGCGGCCGCATCGGCCATTATGACCTGCTGCTCCGAAAGGTCGGCCATGCGCGCCTCGGGGCGGCGGCGGTGGCGGCGAAGATAATCGTACGCCGAGTTCACGGTGAGCCTGTAGAGCCACGGCTCGAAGACCTCGGGCGAGCGCAGCTGGTCGAGAGAGTAATAGAGCCGCAGGAAGACCTCTTGCCCAACGTCTTCAACATCTTCCGGGCGGCCGATGAGGCGTGCGATGGTACCCAGAATGCGCTTCCGGTAAGCCTGCACAACTTGGTTGAAGGCACCATCGTCACCCTCTCGGGCACGCGTTATCAACTCTGGTTCAACCAGCATGCCGTACCGATAGCGGCAGTCGGTTGGCCATTTCTATCCACTAGGAAGGGCGAACCGGCGAACTATCAGGTTACACCGATGTTAGACTGAACGCGAAGACGTGGACGCCGGGATCAAGCAGGCTATCGAGCGCGGGATCGAGCGGGAACCGTTCGCGCAGGCCCTCGGGATGGAGTTAAAGGAGTTGGAGACCGGCTTTTCAGCGGTCGAGATGGCGTACCAGCCGGCGCTGATGGATAACCTGTTCGGGCGGGCGCACGGCGGGGCGATCTTCGCCCTGATCGACGAGGCGTTCGAGGCGGTCTGCCAGAGCGAGGGCACGGTGACGGTGGGGCTAAACGTCAGTGTCACTTATGTCGCGAGCCCTCGGCCGGGGGCGCGGCTCAGGGCCGAGGCTCGGGAGATCAGCCGGACTTCGCAGACGGTGAACTACGGCATCGTGGTGAAGGACCAGGAAGCACGGACGATTGCTACTTGCCAGGCTTTGGGGTTCCGGACGGGGAAGGTGCTTCCGTTTCTGTAGACTGGAGGGTCTGGAGACCCGCTGCAGGCGTGGACGCCTGCCCCACAAGAGGCTCCATGCTAAAATCAACTGGAAGCACGAGATAACAGCGACCGGCCACGCTTCCCGGCGGCAACTCCCAGATATTGATGGATTTCCTCGAAGGTCTGAATCCGCAGCAGCGCGAAGCCGTCACTTACCACGGCGGTCCCTTGCTCATTCTGGCGGGCGCCGGAAGCGGCAAAACCAGGGTGATCACGCACCGGATCGCGCACCTGATTCAGGACTGCAACGTCCCGCCTTCCGCGATAGTGGCGGTGACCTTCACCAACAAGGCCGCTGATGAAATGCGGAAGCGGATCGAGAAGCTGCTGGCGGGGCGCTTCGCGCTTTCGGGCCTCAACGTCTCGACGTTCCACTCCTTCTGCGTGCGGCTGCTGCGGCGGGATGGCGCGTCGATGGCCGATATTCGGCCCGGGTTCACGCGCAACTTCACCATCTACGACGACGACGATCAGACCGCGCTGATCAAGGCCATCTACCGCGAGCTGGGCCTCGAAGAGAAGCAGTTCTTGCAGTACCGCGCCGCGCTCTCGCGCATCAGCCACGCCAAGAGCCTGAAGGAAACGCCCGAGGACGTGCTGCGGAATTCCAAGGATCCGAAGACCACGCGGCTGGCCACGGTGTATGAGAAGTACGAGGGCCGGCTGCGGCAGGCCAACGCGCTGGACTTCGACGACCTGCTGCTCGAGGCGGTGCGGCTTCTGCAGTACGATGACCGCCTGCGCGAGATGTGGAACCGCCGCGTCGAGCACCTGCTCATTGACGAATACCAGGACACCAACCGCAGCCAGTACGAGCTGATGCGGCTGCTGACCGAGGTCGACCAGAACGTGTGCGTGGTGGGAGACGAGGACCAGTCGATCTACAGCTGGCGCGGCGCCGACATACAGAACATCCTGGACTTCGAGCGCGATTATCCGCGGACGCGCACCATCAAGCTGGAGCAGAACTACCGCTCGACCAAGAACATTCTGGAGGGGGCCAGCTCGCTGGTGGCGCGCAACACGCAGCGCAAGGGCAAATGGCTGTGGACGGAAGCGGGCGAGGGCTCGAAGATCGGGCTCTACGAAGGCTATAACGGCGAGAACGAGGCGCTGTTCGTCGCCGATCAGATCGAGCGGGTGCTGCGCGAAAATCCGCGGCAGGGGATCGCGGTGCTGTACCGCACCAATTTCCAGTCGCGGCAGATCGAGGAGGCGCTGCGGCGCTACGGCCGGAAATACCAGGTGGTGGGCGGATTCAGCTTCTACCAGCGCGCGGAGATCAAGGACGCGCTCGCCTATTTGAAGCTGCTGGTGTCGCCGCAGGATTCGGTCAGCCTGATGCGCGTGATCAACACACCCGCGCGCGGGATCGGCAAGACCACGATGGAGCAGATTGAGCACTACTCGATCAAGCACGGGATCGGCATGTGGGACGCGCTAGGCCGCATGCTCGACGAGAACGCCTTCTCGACGCGGGCGGGCGCGGCGCTGGCCGATTTCCGGAAGCTGATCGAGGAGCTGCGGCAGAGCGCGGCAACGCAGAAGCTGCAGGAGACTGTTCGGCAGATCCTGGATCGCAGCGGGTACATGAAGATGCTCGAAGCCGGCAAGGACCCCGATTCCGAAACCCGCGTCGAGAATCTGAGCGAACTGGAGAACGCCGCCATCGAAGCCGCCGAGCGGGGGGAAGGCGTCACCGAATTCCTGGACCATGCGGCGCTGGTGTCGGAAGCCGACAGCATCGACGACACCGCGCAGATCCGGCTGATGACGGTACACAACGCCAAGGGGCTGGAGTTTCCGGTGGTGTTCGTGGCGGGCCTGGAAGACGGGCTGTTCCCGCATAGCCGCTCGCTAGAATCCGAGACGGCGATGGAGGAGGAGCGGCGGCTGTGCTATGTGGCCATGACGCGCGCCGAGAAGCGGCTCATCCTCACCTGGGCGCGGGAGCGGCGGCGTTTTGGAGGAGGCATGGCGGAGCCGTCGGTGCCGTCGCGCTTCCTGAGCGAGATTCCCAAGGAGCGGACCGAGCGGCTGGGCGGGGCGGCGCCGGCGGCTCGCGAAGTGGACCTCTATGCCGACCGCTACGTGGTGCGCGAGGCGGCTCGCAAGAACACGTACACCGGCAAGACGTATAATTCTCTAGAAAACATTTCTGAGTTTTTTGCGGCCCGCGGACGCCCTTTAGCCGCGCCGCCGGCCGCGGTTCCGGTAGCAGCGGCGCCCCGCGTTTCGGCGCCGGCACGTCCCGCGAAGAAGTATGCGGTGGGCTCTTCGATAGAGCATCCGCGCTACGGCCGGGGGACCATCGTGCGCCGAGAGGGCGACGGCGACGATGCGAAGATCACGATCAGCTTTCCGGGCTACGGCCTGAAGAAGATTGTAGAAAAGTACCTAGGACTGACACACGAATGAACACCAAGACAATTGAAGACAGAACGGAACGGAAGAAGGCCAAGCGGGTGTCGCGCAAGAAGGCAGCGCCCAAGGCCAAGCGCGCCACGGGCGTCGCACGCGGCTCCCACAAACATAAAGTGAAGAAGATGGTGAAGGGCCAACGGAAGCGCTAGGCGCTTGCGCTGGCCCAGCTGTCAGCTATCAGCTGTCAGCTTTCAGCCCGGAACTGCCGCGACCCAGGTCGCTGGCTGGTGGCTGACGGCTGACCGCTGTCTTAGCTGACAGCTGACGGCTGAAAGCTGACAGCTAACTTGTCCCAGTTACTGCGGACCAAAAACATCGACGCGCTGATCGCCGAGTCGGAGGCTCCCGACAAACGGCTGAGGAAGACGCTCGGTCCTTGGAGCCTCACGGCTCTGGGGATCGGCGCTGTTATTGGCTCGGGGATTTTTACGGTCACCGGGACCGCGGCCCGGGGCAAGATCACGCAGGTCCTCGACAGGCTGCATCCGGACCATTTTGCTTGGCTGAAGGTCACGCTGTTCGATTTTATTGCGAACGGGTTTCAGGTTCCCGCGCAGATCGGACGGCCGGGGGCGGGTCCGGCGCTCACGGTTTCGTTCGTGCTGGTGGCGGTGGCGTGCTGCTTCGCGGCGCTGTGTTATGCCGAGCTCGCCTCCATGATTCCGATCGCGGGGAGCGCGTACACTTACGCGTACGCTACGCTGGGCGAAATCTTCGCCTGGATCATCGGGTGGGACCTGATCCTGGAATACGCGGTGTCGAACATGTCGGTGGCGGTGGGGTTCTCCGCGTACCTGCAGGACCTGCTCGACAACGTGTTCGGATTCCATTTGCCGCCCAAACTGGCGTACCCTCCCTTCCCCGCCCCGGGCGGTCCGGCGGGATGGTTCAACGTCCCGGCGCTGCTGATCACCATGGGCGTCACCTGGATTCTGGTGCGCGGGGTGCGGGAGAGCGCGAAGGTGAACACCACGATGGTGATCATGAAGATGGCCGCCATCGTGATCTTCTGCATCGGGGCGGCGCACGCCATCGACCCCACGCGCTGGCATCCGTTCGCGCCCAACGGCTTCACCGGCATCCTCACCGGCGGCTCCATCATTTTCTTCACCTACATCGGCTTCGATTCGGTATCGACCGCGGCCGAAGAGTGCAAGCGTCCACAGCGCGATCTGCCGTTCGGCATCATCATGACCCTGGTGGTCTGCGCCGTGCTGTACATCGCGGTGGCTCTGGTGCTCACCGGCATCGCTCCGTGGAGGACGCTG
>DATNLV010000024.1:0-5338 GCA_035602665.1 Bryobacteraceae bacterium
CGCCGCCCTTGATCAGCGCCTTGATCTCGTCGGCGCTGAAGCGGCTGTAATCCCCCGGCAGCGAGTGCTTCAGACAAGACGCCGCAACGGCGAATTCCAGCGCCTCCTGGTGGCTCGGCAGGCGCTTGAGACCGTAGATCAGGCCCGCCGCGAAGGAGTCGCCGCCGCCCACGCGGTCCACGATGTGCGTGATCTCGTAGTGCCGGCTGACCAGGAAACTCTTGCCGTCGTGCAGGCAGGCCGACCACCCGTTGTCGGACGCGCTTCTCGATTCGCGTAGCGTCACGGCCATCACCTTCAGGTTGGGAAACTCGTTGAGGACCTTTTCGGTGAGGCGCGAATACTGCGCGGCGTCGAGCTTGCCGGAATCGACATCCACCTCGGCCTGGATGCCGAGCGCCATCTGGCAGTCCTCTTCGTTGGCGATTCCGACGTCGACCAACTGGAAGAGCTGGCGCATCACTTCCTGGGCCGACTTGCCGTACTTCCACAGGTTCTTGCGATAGTTGAGGTCGCAGGAAACCGTCAGGCCCGCCGCGCGCGCCTTGGCCGCGGCCCCGAGCGCCAGGTCCGCCGCGCCCTGGCTGATGGCGGGCGTGATGCCGGTGACGTGGAACCAGTCCGCGCCCTCGAGCGCCGCGTCCCAATCGATCGACGCGGCGCCGGCAAGCGCCAACGAGCTGCCCGCGCGGTCGTAGACCACTTTCGAGGGCCGCTGGTTGGCTCCGGTTTCGAGGAAGTAGATTCCCACGCGGCCCGGCGCGCGCACGATCTTCGAGGTGTCCACACCGAAGCCGCGAAGCTGGCGGATGGCCGCCTCCGCGATCGGATTCGCGGGGGGCAGCACGGTGACGAATCGCGCGGACTCGCCGAAGTTCGCCAGCGAGACCGCGACGTTGGCCTCGCCTCCGCCGAAAGTCGCCGCCAGCACCGGCGAGTCCAGAAGGCGCTCGAGAGACGGAGGCGCCAGCCGCAGCATGAGCTCTCCGAAGGTAACGATGGTGTGCGACATGCTCATCTGGTCACCGGCAAAACCGCCTCCGCATCCACGGCGAAGGACGCATCGAGCGAGGGCAGGCCCTCGACCGGAACAACCGTCAATGCCGGAGGCCGGGCGGGATCGAAGAACTCACGCCCGGCGCGGACGGCCACCTCGGCCGTCGCTCGCGACAGTGAATAGACGCACAAGTGGACCACCTGGTTATACGAAGCTCCGGCCTGCGCCAGAGTTTTGCCCAACCGCTCGAAGGCCAGCCTGGCGTCGGCTGGCGTGTCGCCGAAGGCCAGTTGCGCGCTCGTGAAGACCAGCCTGCCGGCGCCGGACGGCTGCGGCGCAACCAGCCGCGCCACCGCTTCACAGCTTACGCCGCTGTCGAGCGTGGCCCGCCGCGGCTGCACGAACTCGAAGACCGCCTTCGGAAAGACGGCCGTCAAGGCGGTGCGGAACTGGTCCATTTCGTCGAGCGAGGTCGGGTAGCAGGTGACCTGCAGGGCCTCGTCCGGGCCCGCCCCGTTGCTCGCCAGCGACGTGCGCAAGTGTTCCAGGACGCGGCGCAAGTGAGGCAGCACCGGCTGGAGCGGCTGATTCGCGCTGTCGCTCTCGGCGGGAACCATGACCAGTCCGTTTGGATTAACCGCTTTTCTGTCCGAGGCCACCGCCTCCAACACAACCTGCGCGCCGTCGCGGGGAAGCTGTCCCACCTGCACTACCGTCAGCACGGGCAGCGAGAGATGTCTCTCGGTGGCGAGTTCGCTCACCACCGCCTGAACGCGGCGTGTATCGCCGGTGCCCGCGACGAAGGCGCGCAGCTTTATTAGAGGACGGTCCTGGCGAAGAAGGACTCTGAGGGCTTCCCGAAGCTGCTGCGAGAGCAGCCCGTCGCCGCGCAGTGGCGTCACTTGATACACCAGGCGGTCGGCGTCCGCCACGATCACGGCCGGCAGTTCCGGCGGCAGTTGGAGGGCCTGAGTAACCGGCTCCTGGTGCTTCTTCTTGTCGGACGGCGCAGCGATGAGCGCAACGACGATGGCAAGGCACGGGATCAGGGCAAAATGCTTCATGAATGATCGGGCACGCGAGCGATTCGGAGTCGATTGTAGCAGATCCAGGCATTGCCCTCTGGCCATCCAATATGGTATGGTCATCTCTGATTGGGATGTTTCCAGCAATCCATCTCGACCCGTCGTCCGACGCGCCACTGTACAGGCAACTCTGTGACGCCATTAAAGAACTGATCGGCGTCGGCCGTCTGGAGACGGGGGAGCGGCTGCCAGCCACTCGGGAATTGGCTGGCACACTTGGACTGAACCGTGCCACGGTCTCCGCCGCCTACGCCCTCCTGGAATCCGAAGGCCTGGTCCGGGGCCACGTCGGACGGGGCAGCTTCGTTCTCGGCGAAACGCGGCCGCCCGGCTCTGGCCTGAACTGGGAACAGTTGCTCCCGGCGCCGGGCCTTGCCTTGCCCGCGCCCGCTTCGCCTGACGGCATCAGCTTTTCGAATTCGTGCCCGGCCGAAGATCTGTTTCCAGTCGAAGCGTTCCGCCGAAGCTGCGAGGAAGTGCTGGCCTCGCCCGACGCATCGTCGGTGCTGCAGCTCGGCTCGCCCTCCGGCTACGCGCCCTTGCGCCATCACCTGCTGGACGAGGCGCGCCGCGAAGGCGTGGTTCGGCCGGGTGACGATCTGATCGTGACCAACGGTTGCCAGCAGGCGCTCGACCTGATCGCGCGGGTGGTGGTTCGTCCCGGCGACGCCGTGATCGTGGAGGACCCTGTCTACCCGGGCCTGAAGAACGTACTCCTGAAGGCGGGCGCGCAACTGGTGGGCGTGCCGGCGGGAGTGGACGGATTCGACATCGACGCGCTCGAGCGCGCGGCCATCCGCAGCCACCCGCGCCTGATCGTGACCACACCCGACTTCCAGAATCCTACCGGCGGAACGCTCCCCGCCGAGGCGCGCCGCGCCGTGCTGCGCATCGCCCGCCAGGCCGGAGCCGTGCTCGTGGAGAACGATATCTACGGCGAGTTGCGCTACCAAGGCGAAGCCTCGCCCGCCATCAAACAGATCGATGCCGTCGGCGATACGGTGCTGCTGCGCAGCTTTTCGAAGCTGACCTTTCCGGGCTTGCGCGTGGGCTGGACCATTGCGCCCAAGCTCCTGGTGGCGCGCATGGCCGAAGCCAAGCACATGGCCGATCTGCACAGCGATCAGCTTTCGCAAGCGGTGTTGCTGCGCTTCGCGGTCTCCGGCCGGCTGAGAGAGCACCGGACGCGCGTCCTGGCCGCCGGGGCAGAGCGCCTTCAGGCGGTGCTCGAGGCATGCCAGCGCTGGTTGCCCGCGGGAACGCACTTCACACGGCCGCAAGGCGGGATGAACCTGTGGGTGCGGCTGCCCGAGCCGCTCGATGCCGCCGATCTGCTGGCTCGCGCGCAACGCGAAGGCGTGAGCTACATGCCGGGACGCTATTTCGAGGTTTCGAGACGCGAGCCCGGAGCGCTGCGCCTGAGTTTTGCGGCCCTGCCGCCGGAGAAGATCCGCGCCGGGCTGGCGATTTTGGGGAAGTTGTTTTCGAGCGAGTTGGCCCGCGCGCGCCTGGAGCGCCACGAGCCGGCTGCGGCGGTCGTGTGATTTTGCTGAGAGCTGATAGCTGTTCAACGGAGGAGGAAAGCAATGTTTCTAGATGACACGTTTCGAGTTAAGGTTGGCCTGGCGGAGATGCTGAAGGGCGGCGTGATCATGGACGTCACCAACGCCGACCAGGCTGTGATCGCCGAGAAAGCCGGCGCGGTGGCCGTGATGGCGCTCGAGCGCGTGCCGGCCGATATCCGCAAAGAAGGCGGCGTCGCGCGCATGTCGCCCGTCAAGATTATCCGCCAGATCATGGAGTCGGTCACCATCCCGGTGATGGCCAAGTGCCGCATCGGCCACTTTATGGAAGCGCGGATTCTGGAAGCGCTCAAAGTCGATTACATCGACGAGAGCGAAGTCCTCACGCCGGCCGACGAGGAACATCACGTCGACAAGCGCAACTACGGCGTGCCGTTCGTTTGCGGCGCGCGCAACCTGGGGGAGGCGCTGCGCCGGATCGCCGAGGGCGCCGCCATGATCCGCACGAAGGGCGAGGCGGGCTCGGGCAACATCGTCGAGGCCGTGCGCCACATGCGCACCATCCAGAAAGAGATGAAGCAGCTCACGGTGCTGGGCAGGGAAGAGCTGGTGGCGGAATCGAAGAAGCTCCAGGCGCCGCTCGAGCTGGTGGAGTGGGTGGCCGCGAACGGCAAGCTGCCGGTGCCGAATTTCTCGGCGGGCGGGATTGCCACGCCGGCCGACGCGGCGCTGGTGATGCAGCTTGGCGCCGAGGCCGTCTTCGTGGGCTCCGGCATCTTCAAGTCCGACGACCCGGACGCCCGCGCACGCGCCATCGTCACGGCCGCGACGTATTTCAACGATCCGGCGAAGCTGCTCGAGGCGAGCGAGGATCTGGGCAAGGCGATGTTCGGTCTCGACGTGGCCAGCATGCCCGAGTCCGAGCGCCTGGCGGTGAGGGGCTGGTAGGTGGGCGGCGTCAAGCGCGCGGGCGTGCTGGCGTTGCAGGGTGATTTCGAGGCGCATCAGAAGGCGCTCGAGCGCGCCGGGGCCGCGGCCGTGCAGGTTCGCACCGCGGCCGATCTCGACGGTGTCGACGGCCTGGTGATTCCGGGCGGCGAGAGCACCACCATGCTGCGCATCCTGAAGGACGAGGCGCTGCTCGAGCCGCTGGCCCGCTTCGGCCGCGAACGCCCGATCTTCGGAACCTGCGCCGGAGCGATCCTGCTGGCGACAGAAGTGTCGAACCCGGCGCAGGAGTCGCTCGGCCTGGTGGATATGGCGATCGAGCGCAACGCTTACGGACGCCAGCTCGACAGCCGGGTGGTGCGCCTGATGCCGGAGGAGGAGTTCCAGCGGCGGATGGGGCCGGGCGAGTTGGAGACCGTCTTCATCCGCGCGCCCATCATCCGGCGTGTCGGCAACGGCGCGTGCGTGTTCCTGCGGTACAACGGCGACCCGGTGCTGGTGGCGCAGGGCCGCCACCTGGTGGCGACTTTCCATCCCGAACTGACGGGCGACGACCGGATTCACCGGCTGTTCGTCGAAGGGCTGTAGGGCTTCAGCCCCGCCTGAGTGTTCGGGCGCGCCCAGGTGAGGGGCTCAAGCCCCGCGCGGGCTGAAGCCCAATGCCACTCGTTTTTCATAAGGTCGATGGACGGGTTCATCGGTTTGAGTTGCTCCGTAGCAATTGGGTCAGGTGGGTTTGCGCTTCGGGAACTTGCAGGAGTGCCCCCAGACCTGCCGGGGAGTGG
>DATNLV010000040.1:0-2575 GCA_035602665.1 Bryobacteraceae bacterium
GCAGTCCAGAATCCCCGGGATCATCAGGCAGTCCTCCACGTCTCTCGGATCGGACCGGCACACGGCATCGTAGGCATCTCGGGCCAGCAAGTAGTTGCGCAAAGCGCCGCTCCAGTCCCCAGCCCTCTCCTGGGCCCCCGCCATCCAGAGGATGAGCTGGCTTTCGAGCCCCTTCGATCTCGAGTCCGTCCGTGCGCTGTCGCCGATCTCGACCAACCCGCGCCGCAGGGAAGCCAGGCCCTCCGATACGCGTCCGGCCCGCCAGAGGGCGTGCCCGTAAGTGGCGCGAGAAGCCGCAAGATCGGTTCGGAAAACCAAATTCCTGGGGTCGAGCGCAACCAGTCTCTCGGCGGTCTGCAACTGCATTCGATAGTACGGCACCGATTCCGTGTAACGGCCGCCCGTCAGCAGCATGTCTCCCATGCGCTGATAAGCACGCATCAGGGTGTGACCGTACGTCGTGTTGTTGTTTCCTCTGGCCAGAGCTTCCAGAGCCACCGTAGCCTTCTCATAGAGGGGCAGCGCCTGGGGCACCTGTCCCGTCTGGAACAAATCGTCGGCGGTCACGAGCCTCAGCCGTCCCTGCCAGTGGAGCAGGTCCGGATCCGCGGAAGCGGCATCCACGAGTTCATCCACCAGCCCGAGCGCCTTGCGGTGGTTCTCCAGCGCCGCATAGGAATCGCCCGCATTGCCTACGGTGCTGTTCTCCCCGTAAACCCCGCCCATCGCCTCGTACGCCTTCGCCAGTTCCGCCTTCACGCCGCGGCCCCTGACGCCGAGCCCCTGGAGGATTCCCAGCGCCTTCCCGCAGTTGTCGAGGGCGGCCTGAATGTTGCCGACATAGCGTGCGTTCAAGCCGCACACTTCTCTGTAGCTCGCAGCCAGCTGAATCAGGTCGGCGGCGTTCGTCCCCGAAGCCGAGGCCGCGAGCTTCTGGCGCATTACGAGCGCTTTTGTAAGGCTGTCGAGAGCGCCGGCGACGTCACCCAGGTTCGACCCTTCGGGATTCCCCTGCACCAGGCCGATGCGCTCGTAGGCGTTCGCCAATTCCCGTTCGAGCGATACATCGCCGGCGGAATCCTTGGACAGGTGGCGCAGGTAGTCGATCGACTTTTGCACGATGAGCCGGCGCGCCGGTGTGGCCCCCGGCAGGTCCTGTATGGCATCGTGCACCTCGAACAAAAGCGAGTCGGCGAGCGCGCGTACGTCCTGGAAATGTTCCTCCGCCCGAGCGCGTTGAGCGCGCGCGATTTGTGCTTCCCAAAGCACCACCCCCATCCCTGCCGCCGCCGCCACGATGGCCAGGGCGGTTGCCGCCACGCCGAGTTTGTGCCGCGCCGCGAACTTGCCGGCGCGATAGCCCAGCGTGTTCTTTCGCGCCACAACCGGCAGAGCTTCCAGATGCCGCCGTATATCCTCCGCGAACTGCGCCGCCGACGCATAACGCCGGTGCGGCTCCTTCCGCAGGGCCATCAGTACGATGTTGTCCAGATCGCCGGCCAGCCGGCGCCGCAGCCGCCGCGCTTCCTGCGTGCCGCCGCTCTCGGCCCCGGCCTGCCCCTCGCGGCCGATCGCCGCACTCGGCCGCTGCGGTTCCGTCTCGCAGATCACGCGAGCCATTTCGTGCGGCGCGCCGCTCGTCACCCGGTATGGGCTGCGCCCCGTCAGCAGCCGGTACAGAACCACTCCCAGCAGGTACACATCGGCGGCCGTGGTGATGGGCTCGCCGCGCACCTGCTCGGGGCTGGCGAATTCCGGCGTCATCACCCGCACCACCGTCGAATGTTCGGAGGGCTGCCAGAAATTTTCCGGCGCCAGAAGCTTCGCGATCCCGAAATCCAGCAGCTTCGGCACGCCTTCCTCGGTCACCAGGATATTGCCCGGCTTCAAATCGCAATGCACCACCAGGTGCTGGTGAGCGTAGTGGACCGCGCCACAAAGCAGCCGGAAGAGCTGCAGGCGTTCGACCAGGGAGAGATGGTGCGCCTCGCAGTACTCGTCGATGGGCACTCCCTCCACCAGCTCCATAACCACATAGGGAAGGCCATCTTCTGTACTGCCGCCGTCCAGCAGGCGCGCGATGTGAGGATGGTCGAGCGTGGCCAGAATCTGGCGCTCGGCCTTGAAACGCCGCAGGCCGGACCCGGTATCGAAGCCTCGCCGGGCGATCTTGACCGCGACCTGCTTTTGATACTGGTCGTCGGCGCGCACCGCCCGGTACACTTCGCCCATCCCTCCCGAGCCCAGCTCCTCGACGATTCTATATGGCCCGATGAGCCGCCCCAACAAGCCGGGCCTGCCCTCCGGGCTGGCGTCGTCCCCGGGAATGGTCCTCAGAAAATCGGCATCGATCTCACCATGCGAGAGGACGTAGGATTCCACCTCCTCGCGCAACCCAGGGTCGTTCGCCGAGATCCTGTCGAGATATTGGGCGCGTTGGTCAGGGTCGAGATCGAGGACCGCATACAGCACTTCCCTGACCTGCGCCCAGCGCTCGGGGGTCATGCCTCGAGTCCGGTGATTTCCCGGTGTAGCCAGACTCGCGCCGTCGCCCAATCGCGTTTCACGGTCGCCG
>DATNLV010000727.1:0-3241 GCA_035602665.1 Bryobacteraceae bacterium
ACCTGCTCGGAGACGGTCCGTCGGTCTGCATTCCTCTGATCGCCAATGGTCTCACCACCGGAATCCTCTCCATCCAGGACGACGATCCCCCACATCCCATTCCCGACCAGGAGGTTGACGCGCGAGCTTTTGCCCGCCGCCGCCATCTCGCCGCCACCGTCGCCGAACACATCGCGCTCGCCATGGCGAACCTCAGTCTTCGTGAATCGCTCCGCTCCCAGGCCGTCCGCGACCCGCTCACGGGCCTTTACAACCGCCGTTACATGCAGGAGTTCCTGGAGCGCGAACTCCACTCCGCCCGCCGCAAGCACCGTTCTTTGGCCGTCCTGATGCTCGATCTCGACCACTTCAAACGCTACAACGATAACTTCGGCCACGCCGCGGGAGACAAGGCCCTGGCCGCCGTCGGCGAGGCGCTGATGCGCTCGGTGCGCGCCGAAGACGTCGCCTGCCGCTACGGCGGTGAAGAGTTCACTCTCGTTCTGCCCGAGTGCTCGCTCCAGCAGGCCACCCTGCGCGCCGAGCAAATACGCACCCGGCTCAAGGAATACCACCCTCTAAACGACGGCCAGCCCGTGGACTCCCTGAGTGTCTCGATTGGCGTGGCTGCCTTCGATGAAACTACCGACCGCGTCGACCTTCTCCTCAACTTCGCCGATGAAGCTCTCTACGAGGCCAAACGCGCGGGCCGGGACCGGGTCGTCGCCGCTCGTCCCGCCTCCGCTTTGCCGCCCATGAACTTCTCCGGCAAGAGTCCCGCCGCACTAATCCCAACCGAAACTTCGAAGAGTTTTACGTAGGGACGGACGCATTCGTCCGTCCCGCCAAGCGCAGCGCGGCCAGATTCCGGCTTTTTCCCGCTCATCGCGCTTCGCTTCTGATATATCAATACGAGCATCAATGGCCGCTCTCTCCGAGAACTCAGCCCGCGGCACCCCGGCCCCCAGCAACCCCGAGTCCGGCCTCCGCCACCAACTGACCGCCGGCCAGATGACCATGGTCGCCGTGGGCGGTTCCATCGGCACCGGACTCCTTCTCGGCACCGCCGCCGCTATCCAACTCGCCGGTCCCGCCGTCATCCTCACCTTCATCCTCGCCGCCTTCATCAGCTGGACCGTCGCTCTCGCCCTCGGCGAACTCGCCAGCACTCATCCCGCCGCCGGTTCCTTCGGAGTCTACGGAGACCTCTACCTCAACTCATGGGCTGGATTCGTCTCCCGCGCCGGCTACTGGCTCGGCATCGCCATTTCTATCGGAGCCGAGATGGTTGCCTCGGCCACCTACATGCAGCTCTGGTTTCCCCGCGTATCTGCCATCGTCTGGGTCTTCGTCTTTTCCGCCTTTCTGCTCTCCATCAACTTCCTGGCCGTCCACAGCTATGGCCGCTTTGAATTCTGGTTCGCCATGATCAAAGTCGCCGTCATCGCCATCTTCATAGCGCTCGGCGCCGCGCTGCTCCTCAGCGGACGAGCCACCTCCGAATACGCTTCTCACGGAGGATTCTTTCCCCTCGGCCCCGCCGCCCCGCTTCTAGCCATCACCTTCGCCATCTATACCTTCGGCGGCGTGGAATTCGTGGCCGTAGCTTCCGGAGAATCCACTTCCCCTATCGCCGTCGCCCGCGCCGTGCGATTGACCTTCCTTACCCTGACGATTCTTTATCTCGGAGCCATCATCATCCTCGTCGGCATCATGCCCTGGGATCGGGCCGGAGTCACCGAAAGCCCCTTCGTCACGGTCTTTCGCTCCGTCAATTTCCCTGGCGCCGCTCATTTCATGAATTTCGTGGTCCTGACCGCCGCTCTCTCCGGCGCCAATGCCGCGCTCTATGTTTCGTCCCGCATGATCTTTTCGCTGGCCCGCACCGGATGGGCTCCGCGCGCGCTCGGCCGCCTAACCTTAAAAGGCACGCCGGCCCTCGCCCTGCTCGCATCGTCCTACGGAATCGTGGTCGCCCTCGTGCTGGAACGCTGGGCCCCGGCGGAAGCCTTCGAAGACATTCTCCGCGCCGCCTTCTTCGGCATGATGCTCTCCTGGATCATCTCTCTCGCTGCCCACATCAATTTCCGCCGCCGACTCACCGCCGCACAGGCCGCCAAGATTCCCGCCCAATCGCCCCTGGGCAAGTGGGGATCGATCATCGGCCTCGGCTTAGTGCTGGCCTCCATCGCCAAGACCTGGTGGGACTCGCGCATCAACCTGATCGCGGGACTGACCTTGCTGATCGCTCTCACCGGTCTCTATTTCCTCCTCCGCCCGCGACCGCTTGCGAGGTGATTGGCTTCGTATCATGGCATCGCTTCCGAGTGCCGCAAAACGCTCCAATTCAAATGCCCTTTTGCGGCTGCCTGAGAGCTCGCCCCTCGGGCAATCTCGCCCCTCCGGGCTTGATTCCCTGGCATTCAGTTCCACTGGATTGCAGGAAGACGAGTTCTCACGCAAACTTTTCAGCGCTGGGAAAAGGCAGGAGAAACAACGCAAGTCCCGCAGGGACGACCCAACTCTCACTTTAGACCACCCCCGCCGTCCTCCCAAATCGGGAACAAATGCCCTTCTAATTTCTGGCCATTGGCCCAAAGTACTATTGAGACGGCTCCCACTTTCTTGTTATTCTCTAGCCGTTTCGGGTCCATCTGAACGGCGGGACGATTCCTGGACTTCCCTACCTGTGCGACTCCCAGTCGCGACTAGCTCCCGGCCGCTCTGTTCCCCCGAAACGAAGGAGCATTTGTGACTTCCGCTCGAAAATTCACCGTAATTGCAGGCAGTGAACGTCAGCCCGTCCGTGGTGCCCGCCTGATCCACAATTCGCACCCGGACCAAACCATCGAAGTCTCCATCCGGCTTCGATCGAAAGCAGAAGCCAAGCGCAAAGAGCTGAGAAGTTCCCTGGAACAGCCCGGCTTTAAGCACCTGTCGCGCGCCGAGTTCGAGAATGCCTACGGCGCCGATCCAGCCGATCTCAACCAGATCAAGAAGTTTGCCAATGAATTCGGCCTGACAGTGCGCGAGACCGGCACCGAACTCGCCCGCCGCACCATAATGCTGTCAGGAACCGTAAGCAATCTCCAAAAAGCCTTCAACGTCGAACTCAAGGAGTACAAACACCCCAAGGGAAATTTCCGCGGCCGCGTCGGCACCGTCAGCGTGCCCACGGAGTATGCCAACATCATCACCGGAGTGTTCGGTCTCGACAATCGCCCCCAAGCCGAACCGCATTTCAGGCTTCAGCCCCAGCCCG
>DATNLV010000042.1:0-3501 GCA_035602665.1 Bryobacteraceae bacterium
GGTCGCGTGGGGTACGCTGCTCTGCGTCATCTTCACGGTCGCATCGGCTTATTCCGGCTTGAAGGTGGGGCAGGTGATGGAGGCGGCGATTCCCATCTCGATCCTCGCCATTGGTCTCGCGCGCCTCTACCCGCGCCGTTCCTCGGTGCTGGAGAACGTAATCATCACTGGGATCGGCGGCCTGGCGGGTTCGGTGGTAGCCGGCGCGATTTTCACCTTGCCGGCGCTCTACATTCTCAAACTCGATCCGCATCCCGTCGAGACCGTCTTCATCTGCCTGGCCGGCGGCTGCCTGGGCGTGCTGTTCCTGATCCCCCTGCGGCGCTACTTCGTTCGCGACATGCACGGCAAGCTGCTCTACCCCGAAGCCACGGCTATCACCGAGGTCCTCGTCACCGGCGAGAAGGGAGGCTCGCAGGCCCGCCTGCTGCTGCAGGCAACGTTCATCTCCGGCATCTACGATTTCATCGTTACCACCTTCCACGTCTGGAAGGAGAACGTGGACTTTCAGTTCGTCCCCGCCATGCGCGCCCTCACCGAGCGCACCCGGGCGGTCTTCAATTTCGACGCCATCGGATTCATCCTCGGCCTCGGCTACGTGATGGGACTGCGCAGCTCGATGATCCTGTGCGCCGGCGGCATTCTCTCGAACTTCGTGCTGGTGCCCCTGATCTGGTTCATCGGCAGCCACCTTCCTGACACCGCCGTGTACCCCGCCTCCATGCCCATCGCCAAGATGACCGCCGTGCAGATCTTCCGCGGCTACGTGCGGTTCGTCGGCGTGGGCGCCATCGCCACAGCGGGCGTTTTCGGAATCGTGAAATCGCTGCGCATCGTGATCGGCTCCTTCGGGATCGCGGCGCGCGCCTTCCGCCGCGGCGAGGCTCCCGGGCAGGAGCGCACGGATCGCGATATCCCGCTCATGGCCATGCTGCTCGGAGTGGTGGTCAGCGCGCTCGCGGTCGGCGTGATGATGGGACGGCTCTCGGGCTCGCTCGCCATTGTCGCCACCGGCCTCGCGATGACCTTGGCGTTCTCGTTCTTCTTCACCTCGGTCGCCGCGAACGCCATCGCCACCACGGCTCGCAACCCGGTTTCCGGCATGACCATGCTGACCATCATCGTCTCCTCGGTGGTGCTGCTGCGCTTCGGACTCTCGGGAACCGCCGGCATGTTCTTCGTGATGACCATCGCAGGGATGGTCTGCACCGCGCTCTCCATCTCCGGCCAGTTCGTCACCGACCTCAAGACCGGCTACTGGCTCGGTTCAACGCCCGCCGCGCAGGAGAAGGTGAAGTTCCTGGGAGTGCTCGCGGCCGCGCTCGCCAGCGGCCTGACCATCGTGCTGCTGGCCAAGGCCTACCAGTTCGGCGAAGCGGCGCCCGGCGATCTGCGCACCGTTCTGCCGTCGCCGCAAGCATCCATCATGAAAGCGCTGGTCGAGGGATTCATGAGCCAGCAGCCGGTGGCCTACGTGCTGTTCGGCGTCGGCGGCATGATCGCGCTCATCATGGAGATGCTCGGCGTCCCCGCGCTGATTTTCGCGCTCGGCATGTACTTGCCTCTGGAGCTGAACACCCCGGCGCTGGTGGGCGGGTTCCTCTCGCATTTCCTGGGCAAGCGCTCCGAGCGCGCCGGTGGCGAACGTGGCACGGCCATCCGCGAGCGCGGCGTCATCATCGCCTCGGGCCTGATGGCGGGCGGCGCCCTCGGCGGAGTCTTCGGCGCGTCGCTGCGCCTGTTTCACTGGTACCACGAAGACCTGATCAAGACGTCCTTCTACGACCGCGACGCCGTCTCGCAATTGGTCTCGGTGGGGATGTTCGTGGCGCTCTGCGCCTATGTGTGGTTCTGGTCTCTGAAGAGGCAGAGGAGTTGAGTGGGGCAGGACTCCAGTCCTGCAGCGGGTCTCCAGACCCGCGTCCGGTCCATCCAGCATTGCCGCTGGTAGAATCGACGTGAGGACCCAGTGGGCGAGAGCCGCATCACTATCGAGCCGGGCACACGCTCGGGCCAACCCTGCATTCGCGGCCTCAGAATCACGGTCAGCGATCTGCTCGGTTGGCTCGCGGCCGGCAGAAGCACAGAGCAGATTCTGTCCGACTATCCCGAGCTGGAGAAGGACGACCTCAAAGCGGCAATCGAATATGCGGCGCGGAATTTCGGCGAGGACTCGATAGCATGACCTTCAACGAGCTGGTTGGCAACGCGATTCTCGGCATCGATACCCTGTGGGGCGGCGACGTGATGTGCGCCTCTGGCACCGGGCGTTTCATCGCCGATTCCTGGTTCTCCGATGAGCCGCTGCCTGTGGCCTACACGCATCCGACGGCGGTCCTGGTTCGCGCCGCAGGCGGCGTCGCCGCCAAGGAGCCGGACCACAAGGCCATCGAAGCCTACCTCGCCGCCGTCGACGTCCGAGGCGCCATTCGCGGCCTGGCCTCCGAGGGCGCCGTGGGATTGCGCGGCGACTACATCCGCGGCCTCGCCTCCTGCTTCGAGGTGATGTGGGACCTGGCGATGGAGGTCATCGGCAAGGGAGAGCCGGTGCCCTACGAGCGCGCCGTTCTGGCCTCAACCGGCACAGTGCCGTCGCCCTCCGATCCCTCGCCGAAGCGCGAGCGCGTGGTCGAGTTGCTGGCTCGCGCCGGCCATCCGTCGCGCACGCCCGAAGAACTGCCGGCCGCTGTCGACGACTGGAGACGCGAGCGCCTCGTTCCCATGGCCTCCGTGCGCGCGCTGGGCAATGCCGTCATCGCCGCCTACGACCGGCTTTCGGTGCTCAACCTGCTCCCGCACTTTCCACCGGGCATGGCCGCCGTCCCGCGCTCCAACATCGGCTTCCTGCCCATTAAGGACGCCTGGTTCTCCGGCTCCATGAACTATCTCGGCCGCGCGCGGACCGCCGCCGGCCTGCCCCAATACGAGGCGACGTACGAAATCAACGCGTCGCTCCAGATTTCCGTGCCCGAGTTCGAGCAACTCGTCAGCCACGAGGTTGTGCCCGGGCACGTGACTACCTTCGCCTACCTTCAGAACTTGTACGTGCGCGGCGGCGTCGGCTTCGAGGCCACGGTGCTCACCATGAATACACGCGCCGCGACGCTGTTCGAAGGCATCGCCAACAACGCCGTCCTCATGGCGCACGGAGTGACTGCCATCGAAGATCTCGAGGACGAGGACCTGCAGATCGGCGTGCTGCTCGCGCTCCTTCAGGACGACGCCAAGAACCAATCGTCCTACCTGACCTGGAAGGAAGGCGCGCCGCAGCCGGAGGTCGCAGCGATCCTGCGCCGCGAGTACCTGGTGTCGGACGAGCGCGCCGCTAAGCTTTCGGGAGCCTGGGGCCGCCACCCGCTGCTCGGCCGCATGTATCTGCCCGCCTATCGCACGGGCACCGAACGCGTGGCCGCGCTCCGCCGCCGCTATTCCGCCGCCCAGCTTCTCCCCGCGCTCTACGGCCTGAACGGGCTGGTGGACATCACCACCGTCGAGGCTGCG
>DATNLV010000048.1:0-5044 GCA_035602665.1 Bryobacteraceae bacterium
CCCCATCGACTCCGCAACCGGCAGGCCAAGCCCCGTAAGCCCGGAGGTCAGGGCCAGTTTCTCCTCGGACGCCCCGCTAGAATAGCGATCAGGGGGTGCGTCAGCGGCCTAGGAGCCACCAGACTAGTCCGCTCGCGACCAGCAGCAGCGCCGCACCATGCTGTATCCAGCGGGAATACGCACAGTGCCGGCGCATGTCTTCACCGGCCAAAGTGGACATTTCAATGTACGGTCGCAAACCCCGGCGGAACCATCCCTCGATAACTACTTTTCGTCCGATGTAGCTTTCGGCCTTGGAAATCGCGAAGAACAGCCGCGCAAAGGGAACAGATTGTCGATAGAGCACGAACAGCATGCCGGTCTCGTCCTGCAATACGAGGTCCGGGCACCAGAAAGCCCCTGGAACCCCGAAGCCTATGACCGTTCCTTCGAGTCGCACGGCACGGGGCTGCATTGGCGAGACTGCCACGTCAGCCAGCAGGGCCTGTATAGTCGTGGGCCGGAATGCGCCGCAATACTGAAGCCAGGTTCGTAGTATCCAGGTCACCCCTGTGACTACGAGGAGTTCGGACAGAAGCGAGACCGGCGCGCGCCCCCGGAGCAGCGCCACAAGAAAGACACAGGCGGCGAGCCACGGCGCGGCCCACAGGATGACCTCGAACGGAAACGTCTTCCACCGCCTACGCTGGTTGACCGGTAGGGGGAACTCCGGCTTCTGGTGCATCGCCTCGGCTTCACGATTCAGCGCCCGAATGCGTAAGGCCGTGAGCGGATGGGTGGAATTCAGCTCGTACAGCCGCGCCCACGGATTGACGAGATCCCAGCGCATGAGGGCGCCCTCACCGTCTGGGTTGCCGGCGCCCAAAGCCAGCGCCTCTCCCGAACGGAGGTTGGAAATACCCATCAGGGCCAGCGCCCTCGCGTTGCTGCGCTCCCAATCCAGCCTTGCCCCTTCCTGGCCGTATGTACCCTGCCTGGCCCGGCGGAATTCCCCGTCCGCCCTCACCATGCCATAAGCGATCTTGACCAACGCGGAGGCAAGCATGTTCGGAGCACCCGTGACCTTGGCGGAATATTGATCTGCAAAATACTCGCGGGTTCGGCTCAGCAGGAGCACAAGAAACTCGCTGATCAGGTAGCACAGATACGCGATTCCAGCAAGCAGAGCCACATTGCCCTTTTCGTTGTTCTCGCGGGCACTGTTGCCGCTGTCGCCGCTGTTATCGGCTCGCAAGGCACATCGGTATATCTGGTACAGCATCAGCGGTGCCAGTGCTGCCAGCGTCATCACTACGAAATCCCAGTGCTCAATGTGACCGGCTTCATGCGCCAGTACCGCGTCAGCTTCGCCGCTGTTCAGGACGCTCAGCAGCCCAGTAGTCACTACGATCCGGGCGTCGGCGCGCCAATGGCCGAACGTGAACGCATTGGGCGTATTGCTGTGAATTACGCCGATCCTCGGCATCTTCAGTCCGCGCTCTGCGCAGAGCCTGCGCAGGAATTGCTGGTTACGCACCGGCAGTTCTCTGCCGTCGTCGTCCCAGTGGATGTCAAATAGCCACTCGATGATCCGTGGAGCGTACCAGTATTGGATGCCCGCGATGGCAAACGTAAACACTATGCCAGCCCAAATCGGCGCTCCGAGACGTGCAAGACAGGCGTTTCCGGCCGCAAACACCAGCCCGTAGAGTGCGAGCAGAACCGCTGCCGAGCGGAAGACGAGTCTCATGGGCTTGTCCTTCCGCCGAGTTGGCAACAGAAGCACTTTGGCACTGGATTATCCGAAACCTCGCGTTTACCAAGGCTAACACCTCGCTGAATGCGGCGCCATTATCCTAAAGGCGATCGAACTCGCGGTCGCGGGCGCATGTGGTCTGGGTCGTCCTCCGCCACGAGATCGACTACAAGCAACCCGCCCGTCTCGGCGATGCCATCATCGCCAGGACCTGGGTCGGTGCCGCCAGCCGCCTGAAGTTCGAGCGCCACACCGAGGTGGTGCGCGAGGCCGACGGGCGCCTCCTCGCCAAGGCGCGCACCCTGTGGTGCCCCATCGACTCCGCAACCGGCAGGCCAAGCCCCGTAAGCCCGGAGGTCAGGGCCAGTTTCTCCTCGGACGCCCCGCTAGAATAGCGATCAGGGGGTGCGTCCCAAATGAACACCCGGCGCATGGAGCAGCTGCGCAAACGGCGCGCGGCCGCTGAGGCGGGAGGCGGCGAGGAACGCCGCGAGCGGCAACACACCGAAGGCAAGATGTCGGCGCGCGAGCGCATCGATCTGCTCCTCGACCAGGGCACCTTCGAGGAGCTCGACAAACTGGTCCGCCATCGCTGCCGCGATTTCGGCATGGAAGAGCAGGTCGTCGACGGCGACGGCTTCGTCACCGGCTGGGGCCTCATCCACGGCCGCCTCACTTACGTCTTCGCGCAGGATTTCACCGTCTTCGGCGGGTCGCTCTCGGAATCGAACGCGCAGAAGATCTGCAAGGTCATGGACCTCGCATTGAAAAACGGCGCGCCCCTGGTGGGACTCAACGATTCAGGCGGCGCGCGCATCCAGGAAGGCGTCGTGTCGTTGGCCGGCTACGCCGACATCTTCCTGCGTAACACGCTCGCGAGCGGCGTGATCCCGCAGATCTCCGCCATCATGGGCCCTTGCGCAGGCGGCGCCGTCTACTCGCCGGCCATCACCGACTTCGTGTTCATGGTGGACCGCACCAGTTACATGTTCGTCACCGGTCCCGACGTCATCCGCACCGTCACCCACGAAGACGTCACTAAGGACAAACTCGGCGGCGCCGTGACGCACAACACCGTCAGCGGCGTGGGGCACTTCATCGCGCCCGACGACGCCGAGTGTCTGCGCATGATCCGCGCGCTGCTGGCCTACCTGCCGCAGAACAACCGCGACGACCCGCCGCGCCGCGAGTCCGCCGACCCCATCGATCGCCAGGACCCGCAATTGGACAACCTCATCCCCGAGGATTCCACGCTGCCTTACGACATCAAGGACGTGATCCTGCGCGTGGTGGATGACGGCGAGTTCTTCGAGGTCCACGAGCACTTCGCGAAGAACCTGGTTGTGGGTTTGGCGCGGCTCGACGGCCGCCCCGTGGGCATCGTGGCCAACCAGCCGGCGCACTTGGCGGGCTGCCTCGACATCGATTCCTCCGTCAAGGGCGCGCGCTTCGTGCGCTTCTGCGACAGCTTTAACATCCCGCTGGTCACCTTCGAGGACGTGCCCGGGTTTCTGCCTGGAACCGCCCAGGAGTTCGGTGGCATCATCCGCCACGGCGCCAAGCTGCTCTATGCCTTCGCCGAGGCCACCGTGCCGAAAATCACCGTGATCGCGCGCAAGGCCTACGGCGGCGCCTATTGCGTCATGGGCTCGAAGCACATCCGCACCGACATCAATTTCGCCTACCCCTCGGCCGAGATCGCCGTGATGGGTCCCGAAGGCGCGGTGAACATTGTCTACAAGCGCGAAATCGCCGCGGCGGCCGACCCGGATGCGGTGCGCCGAGAGAAGGTGGCGGAGTTCCGAGAGCGCTTCGCCAGCCCGTTCGTCGCTGCCGAGCGCGGCTACATCGACGCCGTGATCGAGCCCCGCGAAACCCGCCCCCGTCTGATCCGAGCCCTGCGCATGCTCGAGAACAAAGTGGACACCATGCCCCGCAAGAAGCACGGGAATATTCCGCTGTGAAGCCCTAGTGCGACCGCGCCGCCTTTCTCGGACGCACCAGAATCACCTGGCTGGCGCAACTGTCGGCCTTCACCTCCACCCTCTTCGGCCCCTGCAACAGGAGGGGTCGTTCCGGGTAGCCCAGATCAAACACGGACACGCTGTACTCGCCTGGAGCCAAGCCGTCGAAAACGAACCTGCCGTCCCGGTGCGGGCTGGTGTAGCGCAATCCGCTATCCGACTTCAGTTCCACTACCACGCGGGAAACGGGATGCGTGACGCTGTCCCAGGAACTGGTCCACTGGATATCTTCCTCGCTGGAGGTCACGAACCCATTCAGGCGAACTGACCCGGCTCCACCCTTTGCGTAGAAGAACAGATAGGCGAGGTCGCTCCCGGCGTCGGACAACTTCGCCGTGCGGGACAGACGGTCTGTCACCAGGCGCTTATCCTGATCTCGCAAGGCGTAGACCAAGTAGGTTTCACCGGGTTGAAAATAGAGCCCGCAGTTACTGAAATCGGTCCACACATCGATAAAGTCGTCCTTCGGGCCCCGAAAGACCTGTTTCACCTGAAATTGGTTACGGCGGCCTCTAGCGGCCAGCGATGCGACCAGCTCCCGAAGATCGCCAGGGGTAGAGGCGCGCGTCAATTGATCCTCGTACGGGGCGGGAAGATCCCAAAGCGCCCGCAGGTACGCTGCCTTCAGATTGACAAACCCTTGTGGACTCTTGTCCTCCGCCAAGCGTTCCAGCTCACCGAGAACAGGCGATCGTGCGTTTCTCGACGAGTCCAACGGAAAGGTGCTCAGCTCGACCGAACTCACGGTGCCGATGAACACCGCGTCACTGGCCGCAACCGCGCTACAAACTGACTCAGATCCGCCCCTGGAGCAGGGAAAAGCAATCCCCAGTACCAACAACGGCAAGTAGACCAGCGGTCCGAGTCGCATGCCTGAATGTTACCTCTCAGTCAATCGCGGTTCCAATTGCCCGTCTTATCAGCGTGTGACTCCCACCAACGCCGTATGTCGCCCCCGTGGCAGCCGCAGGACCCACGCGCCTTCCACCTCTCCGATCAAGTCGAGGGCTTCCTCGCGGCCGTCGAGGTTCAGCCGCACCGGCTTGCGATCAAGAATCGCCAGTGCCCTCGCGCCGCTGCTGTAAGCCAATTCGATGCCGTCCGCTACGCTGCTCGCGCTCTCGATGGTCCCCGTGAAATCGAGCACGGACGCAGGCGGCGCCGAAGCTGCGGGCGCAACCGTGTGCTCCCCCGGCGGCAGCCACACACGCTCGCCATCGCGCACCGGCCAAAGCCGCCCATCGACCAATGCCGCGCCTTCCCACCGCACGCCCACGCCGCGCGG